>NZ_BJLL01000012.1:0-54689 GCF_007996925.1 Enterococcus sp. NBRC 3427
AGAACACCGTTTATTCAGATAAGGAACTGTGACAAGACTTTTGTCAGAGTTCCTTTTTGTTTATTCTTTTTTATCTTTGTATGGCAATAATAGACAATATAACAAAAATTATTTAATGGCTACTGAAAGACAATAGAAAACCTTGTACAAAGCTATTTTTTTCTGAAAAATTCCTTGAAACCTCACGAAAAAATCATTATTTTATGAAAAAGACAAAAAAAAGTGTTGATTTTTTAATAATTATTCATTAAACTCTTAAACAACTTCAGAAAATATTAATTATTCTGAAAATTCAAATAAAGGGGTACGTAAAATGAAAAAGAAATTTACATTTGGTTTGGTTGCGGTATGCGGCCTTGTACTTGCTGGATGTTATGGCGGCAGTTCAGCCACAAGCAGTAGTTCAGCAAAAAGCGGTTCAGCAGATGGAGGAGGCGTATTTAACTTAGTCGTGCCTCAAGAAATGCCTACAGCTGACTTATCAGTTGCAACAGATACAATCAGTTTTACAGCATTGAATAACGTTTATGAAGGAATCTACCGTCTTGATGAAGACAGCAAACCACAGCCGGCAGGAGCTAGCGAGTTGGCAGAAGTCAGTGAAGACGGATTAACTTACAAAATCAAATTACGAGAAGACGCAAAATGGTCAAACGGTGATCCTGTTACAGCAGCGGATTACGTTTATGGCTGGCAACGAACAGTAGACCCAGCTACAGCTTCTGAATATGCTTACCTGTATGCGCCAGTTGAAAACGCAGAAGACATCACAGCTGGAAAGAAAGATAAATCAGAACTAGGGATCAAAGCAGTTGGCGACTATGAATTAGAAATCAAATTGACGAAACAAACACCATATTTCCAATACCTGCTTGCTTTCCCATCATTTTTCCCACAAAAACAATCCGTAGTGGAAGAAAATGGGGACGCCTATGCATCTGCAAGTGATAAAGCTGTTTATAATGGACCATTCACATTAGAAGATTTCGATGGACCAGGAACAGATACAGAATGGACTTATAAGAAAAATGACCATTACTGGGACAAAGACACAGTAAAACTTTCTGAAATCAAAGTCAGTGTAGTAAAAGAATCTTCTACTGCGTTGAACTTATTCAAAGATGGCCAAGCAGATGATGTGATCTTGTCTGGTGAATTAGCACAGCAAAACGCAAACGATCCAGCTTATACTTCTGTTAAAGAAGCACGGACAAGCTATATCGAATTCAACCAACGTGAAAAGAATTCACCATTCAACAATGTGAACCTAAGAAAAGCTATTTCTTATTCTATCGATCGTGAAGCTTTAGTAAAACAAGTACTAGGTGACGGATCAGTTGTCTCTACAGGATTGATCCCATCAGATATGGTAAAAAGTCCAACAACGAACGAAGACTTTGCAAAAGAAGCTGGAAAATTAGTTTCTTATGACAAAGATAAAGCAAAAGAATATTGGGAAAAAGCGAAAAAAGAATTGGGCGTTGATTCTTTAGAATTTGATTTGATGGCTTCTGATGATGATTCATCGAAAAAAGTAATCGAATATGTTCAAAACTCAATCCAAGAAAACTTGGATGGCGTAACAGTCAAACCAACACCTGTTCCATTCTCTGTACGACTTGACCGCTCAACTTCGGGTGATTTTGACGCAGTACTAGGTGGATGGGCTGCTGACTATGCAGACCCAAGCAGCTTTACTGATTTGTTTGTCACAGGTAATTCATACAACCGTGGTCGCTGGAGCAATGCAGAATATGACGAAGCAGTTAAAGCAGCTTCATCAACAGATGCTGGCGATGAACAAGCCCGTTGGGATGATTTCCAAAAAGCAATCAAGATCATCTCTGATGATATGGGTGTCGTTCCGGTGTACCAAAAAGCAGAAGGTCACCTAGTGAATGAAAAAATCAAAGGTATCGTTCACCATGCTGCAGGCGCTTCGTGGGATTACAAATGGACATACGTTGAAGAATAATCGTTAATACCGTGAGCATGAGAAAAAACGAGGCTGCGGCAAATGTCGCAACCTCGTTCTCATATTCACTTATCCTAACAAAGAAAAAAGCATGAAAATAGCAGAAAGAGCAATTAGTATTCCGGCAATGATCAGCCAAAAGCTGTACATACCGTAGCTGGCAGACGAGAGCGAGGAAAATTCTGGTTTTTTCTTTCGGTTCCTTGTTCGTGCAAGATGGACCGATCGCTGAAAATGATCGAAGAAACCCGAAGAAAAGACCCATAAAAAACCGCCGATAATCAGAAACGGCAATGACCATAAGAATAGATCATTAGATAATTGAATGAGTGTAAAGGAATGGTTGATGAGATTTTTTATTAAAATAACCAGAATCAGTAGAAAAGCTACTGCGTAGGGGATAGATTTTTTTTTCATTTGATTGCTCCTTTATTTTTGGTTCATTATCTAATAATGTAGCGAAACATCTGTCAGAAGTCAAAAGCTAGGGGGAAACATTAGTGAATAGTTATATCAAATATGTATTAAAACGTGTCTTTTTCATGATCATCACGCTTTGGTTAATTGCAACAATCACCTTCTTCTTGATGCAATTGCTGCCCGGCACGCCATATACGAATCAGGAACGTTTGAGTCCTGAAACAATCGAGATGCTAAATAAACAAGTCGGTTTGGATAAACCAGTTATCGTACAATATGGGATTTATCTTTCTAATTTGATTCAAGGAGATTTTGGAATTTCCTTCCAATTTAAAAATCAGCCTGTCGCACATTTGTTAGCTGGAAGAATCGGACCATCCTTGCAATTAGGGTTACAGGCAATTATCTTTGGAACAGTCCTAGGAACGATTTTAGGAACGATTTCTGCCATGAAGCAAAATACATGGGCAGATACATCTTCTACACTTGTAGCGATATTAGGTCGTTCCATTCCAAACTTTGTATTTGCTGTTTTACTACAATATATCTTTGCAATCAAATTACAAGTTTTACCAATCGCAAAATGGGATGGCTTTGTGTACACGATCTTGCCGACAATTGCATTGGCCATGTCGCCGCTTGCTGATTCTGCTCGATTTATTCGGACGGAAATGGTGGAAGTACTGCATAGTGATTACGTGGAATTAGCAAAAGCAAAAGGGTTGAGCCGTTGGGAAATCGCCTTTAAACATGGTCTTCGAAATAGTTTGATCCCATTGATGACTTTATTAGGACCCTTGGCTGTCGCATTGATGACCGGATCACTGGTGGTAGAAAATATCTTTGCTATTCCTGGTATCGGTGAACAATTCGTTAAGTCGATTACAACAAATGATTATCCTACGATCATGGCTGTAACGATCCTTTACTCATTTATGTTGATTTTTGTTATTTTGATCGTTGATCTGTTGTACGGTCTAGTTGATCCAAGAATTCGTGTTTCAGAAGGGAGCCGAGGATAAATGGAAATGACACCCAAGCGTTATGAAACAGTCGCAGATATTCCTGCGGATGAGTTTCTTCCATTACAAAAAAATACCGAAGAAGAACGTGAGCAGATTACTGCACCTTCTTTGAATTTTATCCAAGATTCATGGCGCCGTTTAAAGAAAAACAAAGCTGCCGTTATTTCAATGTTTTTACTGTTGGTCATCATTTTGATCTCTGTGGTCACGATCTTTGTTTCTCCACATGATCCAACTGCCCAAAACGTGGCTTATATCAATTTGCCTCCTCGTATTCCGGGAATCAATATCGATGGATTGAATGGAAAAGCAATGGTTGGCGGTGAACTTGTTGATAAATATGCTCAAGCAAACGTTCCTTCAAACGTAAGTTTCTTTTTAGGAACAGACGGTTTGGGCCGTGATGTATTAAGCCGTTTATTTATGGGAACGAGAATCTCGTTGCTGATCGCATTTATTGCTGCATTACTAGATGTAACGATTGGTGTAGCTTACGGGTTAATATCTGGTTTGTTAGGCGGACGTGTCGATAATGCGATGCAACGTTTTTTGGAAATCTTGTCAGGAATTCCAAACCTCGTTGTCATGATTTTGATGTTGGTCGTTTTTGAACCAGGAATTTTTTCCATCGTGGCTGCTATGGCCATCACAAACTGGATACCAATGGCACGTATCGTTCGTGCACAAACAATGAAATTAAAAGATCAAGAATATGTTCTAGCTGGATTGACATTAGGTGAATCAAGAATGAAAATTGCATTCAAACATATTTTGCCGAATATCTCCAGTGTCATTATTATTCAAATGATGTTTAGTATCCCATCTGCTATTTTCTTTGAAGCCTTTTTAAGTTTTATCGGTTTAGGTCTTACGCCTCCGTCAGCTTCATTAGGAACGATGTTGAGCGAAGGGTACAAGACATTCCTGTATCTGCCTTATCTATTATGGATTCCGGCAGTAACTTTATCGGTTATCATGATTGGCTTTAACTTACTTGCTGATGGATTGCGTGATGCCTTTGATCCTAAAATGAAAGAGTGAGGACGAGACGATGACGAAAATTTTAGAAGTGAAAGACTTAGAAATCTCTTTTGATACGTATGCTGGAAAGGTACGAGCGATTCGCGGTGTCAATTTTCATTTGAATAAAGGAGAAACATTGGCGATCGTTGGGGAATCTGGAAGCGGAAAATCAGTGACGACCAGAAGCATCATGCGTTTGCTGTCGAGCAATGCCAATATAGATGCTGGGCAAATCCTCTTTAAAGGTAAAGACATCGTTGAAAAGACAGAAAGAGAGATGCAAAAAATCCGCGGAAAAGAAATAGCAATGATTTTCCAAGATCCAATGACCTCTTTAGATCCGACGATGCCTATTGGGAAACAAGTTGCTGAGTCACTTAGAAAGCATAATAAAGTTTCGAAAAAAGAGGGACAAAAAGCTGCATTAGAACTGCTTAAATTAGTTGGTATACCTGAAGCTGAGAAACGTATCAATAGTTATCCCCATCAGTTTTCAGGAGGTCAACGCCAACGGATCGTGATTGCGATCGCACTGGTATGTTATCCGGAAATCCTGATTGCTGATGAACCCACAACAGCACTTGATGTGACTATCCAAGCACAAATTTTGGAACTGCTGAAAGAAATTCAGACAAAAATCGATACATCAATCATCTTTATCACTCATGACCTTGGTGTAGTAGCGAACGTTGCTGACCGTGTAGCTGTTATGTATGGGGGAAGAATCGTTGAAGTTGGAACATCCGAAGAGATTTTCTACAACCCGCAACATCCCTATACTTGGGGACTGCTTGGGTCAATGCCGACATTAGACAGTGCGAACGACCGATTGTATGCCATTCCTGGTTCTCCACCGGATTTATTGAACCCGCCAAAAGGAGACGCATTCTACCCAAGAAATGAATTCGCGATGAAAATCGATGCAGAACAAGAACCGCCATTTTTTGAACTATCAAAAACACACAAGGCAGCAACTTGGCTACTTGCTCCACAAGCGCCTAAAGTGACACCGCCAGAAGAAATCCAACGTCGCTGGGCTATTTTTAAAGAGAAACAAAAACATACTTATGGTCAAGGAGGAATTGCTGATGCCAAATAAACTACTTGAAGTTAAAGGACTGAAACAGTATTTCAATGTAGGAAAAAAGAATGAAGTACATGCTGTAAATGACATCAGCTTTCACATCTATGAAGGAGAAACATTTGGTTTAGTAGGCGAATCTGGAAGCGGAAAATCCACTACTGGCCGTACGATCATTCGTTTGAATGAACCTACTGACGGTGAGATATTATTCGACGGTCAAGATGTAACGAAGATCAAAGACAAAAAAGGATTGACGAAATTCCGACATGATGTTCAGATGATCTTTCAAGATCCATACGCTTCGTTGAATCCTCGGATGAAAGTCAGAGATATCATTGCGGAAGGAATTGATGTCAATGGGTTAGCTAAGTCACCAGAGGAACGTGCCAAAAAAGTCGATGATCTATTGAGAACCGTTGGATTGAATCCGAGCCATGGCACTCGTTATCCCCATGAATTTTCAGGAGGACAGCGCCAGCGTATTGGTATTGCACGAGCATTAGCAGTAAAACCGCGATTTATCATTTGCGATGAACCGATTTCTGCATTAGATGTTTCCATCCAAGCCCAAGTTGTCAATTTATTGCAAGATCTCCAACGAGAACATCAATTGACCTATCTATTTATTGCGCATGATTTATCAATGGTTAAACATATCAGCGACCGAATCGGTGTAATGCATAACGGTTTGTTATTAGAAATGGGAAAAAGTGATGAAATCTATAATCACGGTGTCCATCCTTATACAGAAAGTTTGTTATCTGCTATTCCTCTGCCAGATCCAGATCATGAGAGAAAGCGCAGAAGAATCAAATATCAACCCGAACCAGATGACGGACAAGTACGTCATCTTCGTGAAATCGCACCAGAACATTTTGTCTATGCAACTGAGCAGGAAGTCCCATATTATGCAAAAAAATTAAAACGACAAAAGGAATCTCTTCTGGTTGCTAACTAGGAGGGACATAGATGCTAAAAGCTTTTAAATTCCGTATGTATCCGACAGAAGAACAAAAACAGCAATTGATCCGTACTTTTGGCTGTGTTCGATTTACCTATAACCATTTGCTGAAAGAACGGCAGAAAAGTTGGCAACAAACAGGAGTGGCCGATTTTTCGCTCACACCTGCTACGTTAAAAAAAGAATACCCATTCTTAAAAGAGGTAGACAGTCTTGCTTTAGCAAATGCACAACTTAATTTGGACCGAGCTTTTCGCAATTATTTCAAGGGACGTGCCAGCTTTCCAAAGCTTAAAACGAAAAAAAGTATGTGGCAATCTTATACGACGAATAATCAAACTCATACGGTCTATCTGAAAAACGGTCACTTAAAATTACCAAAACAAAAAGAACTGATCAAGATAAACCAGCACCGTCCAGTCGAAGGCACGATTCGTTCCGCTACGATTTCTGCTCGATATAATGAAGAGTTCTATGTCGCACTACTTTGTGATGTTTCATCAATAAAAAAAGAATCTTCAGCTAAATGGATTGGGATTGCCTATCATCCAAAAACATTGATCGAAACATCGCAGCCCATAGAAGTAACTTTGCCAAAATTTGACCAGACAGAAGAAAAACTTCAGCATGCACAGCGGAAATTAAGCGTAAAAGTCCGCTCCGCTCACCATAGAAAGACCAGGTTAGATCAGGCAAGCAATTATCAGAAACAAAAGAGAAAAGTAATGGATCTTTATCTGAAACAAAAGAACCAGCGAGAAGATTATCTTGAACAATTATCTGGGAAATTGGTCAAACAATATGACTACTTATTTGTAGAATCTTTTCCAAAAGAAGAAGCACATGCTGATTTTTCTATTCATGACTGGCATAAATTAATAACAAAATTGCGTTATAAGTCCCAATGGTATAATAAAAAATTTCTTTTTATCAATACCGACGGAGCAGAAGAAAGCAATTCTGTAAGAAAGAGCCAAGTGTTAGAACAACTAGGCAGGCATTCGGTTATCAAGGAATAAAAAATGAATGAAACTGACAGGAGCGTTAGGGTTCGCCTTGTTAATAAAAAGTCTGATTGACTTTTGTTTCTAGGAATTTTCTTTTGAAGAAAAGCTCACTAATTATGACAAACCAATAAAACAATAGCAGAAAAAATTCGTACGAGTTTTTTCTGCTATTGTTATTTTTTTATTCGAAGAATTTTACTGACACGCCAAAGTATGGAGCAAAAAACGCAAAACACAAAGAGCGGCTTTCCGTTTTTCTTGAGTGTTCAGAACGGAGCCCTTTTTTCACAATCCTTACTCATGATGTCCCGGCTTGAGCTGATAGATTTTTGAAGGGCGACCGATTCCTACAGGGCGTTCGCCAATCTCGTCGAAATATTGGAGCATAGCTTTCTTAAAATTGGAATGATCGATCGTTTTATAATCGATCCCTAAGAACTTTGCAAATACTTTTCGGGCTTCTGTAATCGTGAAATCTTTACCTAAAACTTGCAAAACTTGCGGTTCGTGTTCCATTTTATTGACTACGCGGTTGAATGCTTTCAAAATGATTTGACTATGGTCAAAAGCTAAAGTATCTTTGCCAGAAGACTCTCCAGTGACTAAGTCAAGTGAGATAGCCACTTCTCCGCTCGATAAATTGATCTTGTTGCCGTGACGTTCCAATGTGAACCAGCGTACTTCCTTAGCATCATCTCCGGCGATCAGCGGTTCTTCTCCAATGAAAGCTAAGTAGCTGACTGTGACGACCCAGCCTCGCGGATCTCGATTAGGCGTACTGAATGTATGCAGTTGTTCAATGTTTTCTTTAGAGATAACTACACCAGTTTCTTCCTTTGTTTCTCTTAAGACACTTTCTCCAGTTGACTCATCCTTTTGGACAAAACCACCAGGTAATGCCCATGAATTTCGATAAGGATGCCCTTTTCGTTGGATCAGCAATACTTTCAGCTGATCTTCTTCTTTGTTATAGCACATCAGTACGATATCGACAGTCAAAGAGGGCTTGTCATATTCTGGACGTTCCTGTTTTTGATACCAGTTAAGAAAATCTTCTTCACTTGCTTCATGTTCATAATATAATTTTTCTTCTTCTTTAGAAGCAAATCGGTTCATCAGACCACCTCCGTTGACATTAAAAGTACTTTTTACCTTATTGTAGCAGACTCTGAAAAAAAACCAAGGATTTACTTGAAAAATCCTTGGTTCTCCCTTAAATATGAAAAATAAATGGAAGTACTAGATTGAATAAAAAGAAAAGCAGATAAAACGGCAATACTTTATACCGCTCTTCACGAACGGCAAAGAAGCCGCAAATAACGATATATGCGTCAATGACAAAACGTAAAAGCCATGCGACTGTCATGAAACTGTTCAAATGCCCATGAAGGTTAAAATAACCATACATACGAATATAAAAATAGCTGAATATCAAATGTGCTAATGAAAGAAAAGCAATACTAAGTGTAAAAAAAAGATGTTTCTTCTGCATGATCGTTCCAGTCCCTTACTAAAATAGATAGTCTTTATTATACCACGAGTCAGGAAAGAAATAAAAAGCCGTTTCCGACTAAACATGAAACAAGATGAAAAATAGCATTTCTTCCCTCTGTCCTTCCTTTTGAAGGAGGGATTCATCATAGAGAACAAGTCGTTTATCCAGACTTTTTCATTTTGAAAAAAAGCTAACAGCATGCTTTTTTTATGGTATACTAGCAAGGAAACGAATTCGCATCATGCGATAAAGGAGGAAGAGCCCCGTGGCAGAAAAGGAAACTTTTTATATCACTACGCCAATCTATTATCCAAGCGGCAAACTTCATATCGGCAACTCATATACTACGATTGCATGTGACGCAATTGCTCGTTATAAACGGTTGATGGGCTTTGATGTGTTTTATCTCACTGGAGTGGATGAACATGGTCAAAAAATCGAAACAAAAGCAGAAGAATTAGGTGTAAAACCGCAAGAATACGTAGATAAAATGGCGGCTGATGTCAAAAAATTATGGAAAACGCTTGATATCAGTTATGACAAATTCATTCGTACGACAGATGATTACCATAAAGCAGCTGTTCAAAAAATATTTGATCGTTTATTAGAACAGGGAGACATTTACTTAGGTGAATATGAAGGCTGGTACTCTGTTTCTGACGAAGAATTCTTTACAGAAACACAACTTGCAGAAGTGTACAAAGATGATGAAGGTAATGTGATCGGCGGTAAAGCGCCAAGCGGACATGAAGTAGAATTGGTAAAAGAAGAATCTTACTTCTTCCGCATGAGCAAATACGCAGATCGTCTGTTGGAATACTATGAAGAACATCCCGAATTCATCCAACCAGAATCTCGTAAAAATGAAATGATCAACAACTTTATCAAACCAGGATTAGAAGATCTTGCAGTTTCACGAACAACCTTTACTTGGGGGGTGCCAGTCAAGAGTGATCCGAAACATGTGGTGTATGTATGGATCGATGCATTGTCCAATTACATCACTGCACTAGGCTACGGGTCCGAGGATGAAAGTCTATTCGAAAAATACTGGCCTGCAGATGTTCAGATGGTCGGTAAAGAAATCGTTCGCTTCCATACGATCTATTGGCCAATCATGTTGATGGCTCTTGATTTGCCTCTACCTAAAAAAGTATTTGGTCATGGCTGGTTATTGATGAAAGATGGAAAAATGTCTAAATCAAAAGGAAATGTCGTTTATCCTGAAATGCTTGTGGAACGTTATGGTTTAGATGCACTCCGTTATTATTTGCTTCGTGCTGTGCCATTTGGGTCAGATGGCGTCTTTACGCCAGAAGATTTTGTTTCTCGTGTCAATTATGATCTGGCAAATGATCTAGGGAACTTATTGAATCGTACGATCGCTATGATCAACAAATATTGTGATGGTCTCGTTCCTGATTATGCCTCACTTGTCACTCCATTTGACAGTGAACTGTCTACGACGGCTGCTAACGTTGTCGGACGTTACCATGATGCAATGGAAAAAATGGAATTCAATACAGCGTTAGCTGAAATCTGGGTGCTGATTTCTCGTGCAAACAAATACATTGACGAAACAGAACCATGGGTATTAGCAAAAGACGAAGAAAAGAAAGCTGAATTGAATAGTGTCATGATCCATTTAGCTGAATCCTTGCGTATCGCCGCGATTTTACTTCAACCAATCATGACAGAAACGCCAGAGAAGATCTTCAATCAACTAGGATTGGACCCTGAAACGATGAATCTTGAAGGATTGCACTTTGGCGAATTCCCTTCAGGAACAAAAGTAGTTGCAAAAGGTACACCAATCTTCCCACGTTTAGATATGGAAGAAGAAGTTGCTTTTATCCAAGAAAAAATGTCTGAAGGTACTCAAACAAACGAAGATACAGTCAAATGGGATCCAGAAGAAACAGAACTTGTTTCAACGAAAGAAAAACAAATCAAATTTGATGTATTTGAAAAAGTTGAACTAAAAGTAGCAGAAGTCATCAACTGCCAAAAAGTAGAAGGGGCAGATAAGTTGTTGCAATTCCGACTAGATGCTGGAGACAGCCAAGATCGTCAAATTTTGTCAGGAATCGCTGAATTCTATCCTGATCCAAGCGAATTGATCGGGAAAAAAGTCGTTATTGTAGCAAATCTGAAACCACGAAAGATGCGTGGACAAATCAGTCAAGGAATGATCCTTTCCGCAGAAGCACCAGATGGCTCTTTACAAGTGATTGAAGCACCAAAATCCATGCCAAATGGATCAGAGATCGCATAAAATCATAAGAAAACCTCGCAAGACAATGCTGCTTGCGAGGTTTTTTTGATTCCTGTCAATTGCCCCAATGGTGATTATGGAAGCCAATCATATAATAAAGACACATATAACCATATAAAATGTATCCTAGAAAAAGAAGGACGAGCTTTACCCACCGATGGAATCTGCAGCTTCCTAAAAACAAAAGAAAAAGTGGCTGCGAATAGTTGAATAAAATATTTGTGATCCTTTCATCTGTCTGCCGATTAAGAAAAAGGCTGATAGGAATCGTAAAGACAGAAAAAAGCAACATAATGATAAGTGGACGGGCGGTTTTTAATTGATTCATCTGGGTACTCATTTTTATTTTATTGTCTCTTACATCCAAGGATTTTGAAAGCAATAATTTGTTTACATCTACTAATAGTATTTAAAATAAAGAAAACAATCATCGATTTTGACCTCGATGATTGTTTTCTTTATTTTGTAAAAATCCTATTATTTGATTTTATGGTAACCTTTTATTTTTGTCTTCAAACGGCTTGGTAAGAGAGCAGTAAGCAGTGCAAATGGAATCGAAAAGACGTACCAGAAAATCGTTCTTCCAATACCATAACGCTGATACAGTTTCGTCAACATCACATGAAGCAAGATCAATCCTAAAAGCAAGGCACCAGCTGAAAACCAATGATTATTCCAATGCATGACTTCACGAAGTGCCATCACTCCGAAGGGATAAAAATAAAAATAGATCCCTACTAAGGTCATCCGCCAGTTCTTTGTAAATGTTCCAATGTTCAATAAAAAGAAAATCGCTGAAAGCAAAATACCGATAGGTGGGAATAGCCCCACTAGAAAGGAATACAACATCCCCCACAAAATCATCACGGGACCTTTGATCAATGCAACGATTGCGATGAACACAGTCAGCAATATCAATTTTTGTGATAACGTCGCAATGGTCAATAATCCAAATAAAATCAACGTGAACCAATGCCAACGGGACTGCTGCTGTTCTTTACAAGAAAAATCGATTCGGTTGGATAAATAATCTGCTAATTTCGGATAAGAACGCTTAAAATCCATAAACTGTTCCTCCTTCGTGGAAAAGGTAGGTTTAGTATACGCAAAATAAAGAGGAAATACATCCGTCTTAAGAGGGAGTTTTTCATTGGAAGTGGAGAAAAAAGAATGGTAAATTAAAATATTCTCAGTTATACTGAAAATTATACCAAATTTCAAAGAAGAAAGAGGATGGGAATGAAAGGCAAACTAAAACGAGAAATCAATCTGTTTGGCGCATTAGCTACCGTTATGGGAACCGTGATTGGCGCAGGGGTCTTCTTTAAAACCGCTGCTGTTACTGCAAGCACGCAGTCTACAAGTTTGACATTACTAGCTTGGCTTTTGGGTGGTTTCTTAACGATCTGTGCTGGATTGACAGTGGCTGAATTAGCTACAGCGATCCCAGAAACTGGTGGAGCTGTCAAATATATTGAAGCAGCTTATGGAAAGCTACCCAGCTTTTTATTAGGATGGGCGCAAAGCTTGATTTATTTCCCTGCTAATATTGCTGCATTATCGATTATCTTTGCGACACAATTGACGAACTTATTACAATTATCTACCGACTACCTTTTGTTGATTGCAGTGATTACCGCTGTTTCTGTGACAGGATTGAATTTATTAGGAACAAAAGTCGGTGCGTCTGTACAATCAGTGACGCTGATTGTTAAATTGATACCAATTGCCGTGATTGTCGTATGGGGATTATTGACACCAGGACAAGGAACTGTCCAGCTATTTCCAATCGAAGCTGGAAAAGATGTTACTTTTGTCGAAGGCTTGAGCAGTGCGTTGCTAGCAACATTGTTTGCTTATGACGGCTGGTTAGGCGTCGGCGCAATGGCTGGTGAAATGAAACGTCCGGAAAAAGATTTGCCTAAAGCGATTATACTTGGGCTGAGTTTTGTAACTGTCGTTTATTTATTGATCAATTTTGTTTTTTTGAAAACTCTGCCGATTGATCATCTTGCCGGTAATTTGAACGCAGCTTCTGAAGCATCAGACGTTATTTTTGGAGAAATCGGCGGAAAACTGGTCACTATTGGGATTTTGATTTCGGTATACGGGGCATTGAATGGGTATACCTTAACTGGGATTCGTGTGCCTTATGCGATGGCTTTGGAAGACGAGCTACCTTTCAGCAAACAGCTGACAAAGCTTTCAAAGAAATTTACGGTACCTTATGTTCCTGCGATTTTCCAGTTAGCAGTAGCTTGTGTTATGATGAGCCTTGGTTCTTTCGACTTTTTAACCGACATGTTGATTTTTGTGATGTGGCTATTCAGTTTACTGATTTTTATCGGTGTCTTTATTTTAAGAAAAAAAGCGCCGGAATTGCCACGCCCATATAAAGTACCACTTTATCCAATCGTTCCGATTATTGCGATTCTCGGTGCTATTTTCATTTTAGGTATGACGATGATGACGCAAACGAAATTAGCATTGATCGGTATAGGTGTTACCTTAATTGGTATCCCAGTCTATTATCAAAAAAAGAAAAAACGCTCAGAAGAGTAAAATATTTCAACAACAGACAGAAAAAGTACGAACTAAGTCCTCTGGATCTTCGTGCTTTTTCTATTTCAACAAAACAAGTTCTTCTATTTTGATTTTTGCTACTTCTGCAAGCAGTGCTAATGTGCTAAAGTAAGAATGAAAAGGAGAGATAAACATGATATTTGATTCTCATACCCATTTAAATGCGGAACAGTTCAATGAAGATATTCCAGAAACGATTCAGCGAGCACAAGAAATGGGGGTAACGAAAATGGCGGTCGTGGGCTTCGATACGCCAACGATTGAAAAGTCTTTGCAATTAAGCCATGACTATCCAAATATATACAGTATTCTCGGCTGGCATCCGACAGAGGCTGGCAGTTATACGAAAGAAATCGAAACTAAATTACAAGAACAATTGACTTTGCCAAAGGTTGTAGCATTAGGGGAAATTGGCTTGGATTATCATTGGATGGAAGACCCGAAAGAAGTCCAAGATAAAGTATTTCGCAGACAGATTGCTATCGCAAAAGAAATGAACCTTCCAATCAGTATTCATACTAGAGAAGCACTTGAAGACACGTATCAAATCCTAAAAGAAGAAGATGTTCGAGATATTGGTGGAATCATGCATAGTTTCAGCGGTGATTATGAATGGGCAAAACGATTTCTTGACTTAGGGATGCATATTTCATTTAGCGGTGTCGTCACTTTCAAAAAAGCATTAGACGTCCAAGAGGCTGCAACAAATGTACCAATCGAACGATTACTTGTGGAAACAGATGCCCCTTATTTGGCACCAGTTCCTTTTAGAGGAAAGCGAAATGAACCAGGCTATACTCGTTATACAGTAGAAAAGATTGCTGAACTTCGGAATCTGCCAATAGAAGAAGTGGCTGCCCAAACATGGACAAATGCGCACCGATTATTTGGTCTAAGCGAACATGGATAAGATGAGGATCCAAGAGATTATAGTCGTTGAAGGAAAAGACGATACAAGAAGGCTAAGGGAAGTAGTTGATGCAGATACGATAGAAACGATCGGTTCTGCTATCAATGAAGATATCCTGATGCAAATTGAACATGCCCAAGAGACACGAGGGGTGATCGTTTTTACCGACCCTGATTTTTCAGGAGAAAAAATAAGGAAAATCATTATGGAAGCTGTTCCTCAGGCAAAGCATGCTTTTTTGCCGCGCACACAAGCTAAACCAAAGAAAAAGGGAAGTCTTGGTGTTGAGCATGCAAGTGATGCTGCTATTTTAGAAGCATTGAAAAAAGTTGTGACGCCAGACATTTCCCAAACGGCTGTTTCTGAAATCACTAGACAAGACCTTTTAGACTATGGTTTAATAGCTGGAGCACAAGCAAAAGAAAAACGAGAAAAACTAGGTGATGAGTTGCGTATCGGTTATACGAACGGCAAACAATTGGAAAAACGTTTGAAGATGTTTCGTATTACGCCGAAAGAGCTCGCACAAGCAATGAAAATAGTGGAGGAACAACATGAGTGAATATCGTGAAATCGCGACACCCTCTAGAACAAAAGAGATTTTATTGAAACATGGTTTTTCATTTAAAAAAAGTTTAGGACAAAATTTTCTCACTGAACCAAATATTTTAAGAAAAATCGTAGAAACTGCGCAAATAGATGAACGAACGAACGTGATCGAAGTTGGGCCAGGAATCGGCGCATTGACAGAACAATTAGCGATGCATGCAAAGCAAGTCGTAGCATTTGAGATTGATGATCGTTTGATCCCTGTATTGGCTGATACGATGCAACCCTATGACAATGTGACCATCATACATCAAGATATTCTGAAGACGGATTTATCAACAGCCGTAAGAGAAACATTTCATGAAGAGCTTCCGTTAAAAGTCGTAGCAAATTTACCTTATTATATTACGACGCCCATCATGATGCATTTTCTTGAATCGGATTTGGTCGTAGATGAATTAGTCGTCATGATGCAAAAAGAAGTAGCTGATCGAATCTCTGCTGAACCAGGAACGAAAGCATACGGTTCATTATCGATTGCTGTTCAATATTATATGGAAGCCAGTTTAGCCTTCATCGTACCAAAAACAGTATTTGTCCCTCAGCCAAATGTAGATTCAGCGATTTTGAAACTGACAAGAAGAGATACACCGGCAGTAGAAGTGACGGACGAAAAAGCATTTTTCCGATTGACAAAAGCTGCATTTCAGCAAAGAAGAAAAACGCTTTGGAATAATTTGCAGCATTCGTATGGCAAAGATGATCAGTCAAAAGCATGGTTAGCAAAAAGCTTGGAAACGGCTGGAATCGATCCAAAACGTCGTGGAGAGACGTTGTCATTACAAGAATTTGCCGCATTAAGCAATGCGATGTCAGAAAATAAGCAGTAAAAACAGAGGTTGTGACAGAAGTGATCAGCTTCAAGAAATAAGAAGAAATTTACGAAAATTGCTTCTCCTATTTTTGATTTGGTTGGTCTTATCGCCGCAGATGCAAGCTTTTGATTCCCATTATGAACAAGGAGATGTGACACAAATTTTGTCACATCTCCTATTTTTGTCTCTTGATCAAAAAATTCTTATACTTGATACTCACACTCATTTTGTATGGATTTAGAAAAGAATATGTGTCTTGACAGTTATTGATAAGTGAGTTATACTAAGTCGACATTTATGTGTCAAGACATATTAGGAGAGAGAAAAAATGAGAAAAAATTCAGTTCGAAAACTAACGATTTCTGCTTTATTGATTGGGATGGGGGTCATTATCCCAATGGTTATGCCTAAAATCATGATCCCACCTGCTTCTTTTACATTAGCGTCTCATGTGCCATTATTTATTGCGATGTTTTTTACACCAGGAGTTGCAGTGGCTGTTGCACTAGGTACGACATTTGGTTTCTTTTTGACAACGCCAGTTATCATTGCATTGCGCGCATTGTCACATCTTGTATTTGCATTGATTGGGGCATGGTACTTGCAGAAGCATCCGAGTATCGTTTTAAAGAATGGACAGTTTACTTTTACTAATTGGCGTTTCCAAGGGTTCAATTTTGTGATAGGTGTGATTCATTCTTTAGTAGAAATGCTAGTAGTCAGCATCTTTTACTTCATCGGTAATATGCCTGACACGTATTACTCTCAAGGGTATTTTTATACAGTGTTCATCTTGATGGGAATTGGTGGACTCATCCACAGTTTGGTTGATTATAATATTGCTTATTTTATAGCAGGAACACTCAGCAAATATTTTGATATCCCGGTATTTACGGCAGCAAAAAAAGGAAATCGGAAAGAATCGATTCAAGGGTACGCGAAGAAAACGACATACTAATGATCTATCAAAGAAAAACTCTCATCTACTAACGGATAATAAATCCGCTAAGATGAGAGTTTTTTGTCCTAAAAAGAACTACACCACTATTTTCTGGCGTAGCTCTAAAGGGGGCAGATTAGGGAAGTTTGATGACTTGTTCGGTTTCTTTATCAAAGAAGTGCCCTTTATTGATGTTGAAAGCAAGGTCAACCATTTCACCTGGTTTATGGAAATCTCTTGCATCTACTTTTGAGATAAACTCAGTAGAACCAGTTTTTGTGTAAAGCATCGTTTCAGCACCAAGTAATTCGGAAACGACAACTTCTGATTTCACTACGGCTTCAGGTGAAGCTTCAAGGGCTACTTGTTCACTGTGGATGTCTTCTGGACGAATGCCGAAGATGACTTCTTTTCCTTCATAACCTTTTTCGACTAATACTTTGTTTTTCCCTTCAGGAATACGAAGCTTAAGCCCATGTCCATCTGTGATGACACCGTTTTTCAATGTCACATTAAAGAAGTTCATGGCAGGAGATCCAATAAAGCCGGCAACGAACATATTGACTGGTGTATCATAAACTTCTTTCGGTGTACCGATTTGCTGGATAAATCCGTCTTTCATGATAACGATTCGGTCAGCCATAGTCATCGCTTCTGTCTGATCATGAGTAACATAGATCGTCGTTGTTTCAAGACGTTGGTGAAGTTTGGCAATCTCAGCACGCATGGCTACACGTAATTTAGCATCTAAGTTTGACAATGGTTCATCCATCAAGAAGACTTTGGCATCCCGAACGATTGCGCGTCCTAATGCTACACGTTGTCGTTGTCCACCAGATAAAGCAGCTGGTTTTCGTTTCAAGTATTCTGTCAGTCCGAGGATCTCTGCTGCATTGTCCACACGCTTTTTAATGTCTGCTTTATCATATTTACGTAATTTCAAACCAAAAGCCATATTATCATAAACAGTCATGTGAGGATACAATGCATAGTTTTGGAAAACCATGGCAATATCACGGTCTTTAGGTGCCACGTCATTCATGACTTTTCCGCCAATATTTAGTTCTCCTTCAGAGATATCTTCCAGTCCCGCGATCATTCGCAAAGTAGTTGACTTTCCACAACCGGAAGGACCAACAAAAACGATGAATTCACGGTCTTTGATTGATAGATTAAAATCAGTTACAGAATAATTTTCTGCATTGTCATATTTTTTATATACGTTTTTCAGAGCCATTTCTACCATAATACGTTCCACACTTTCTTTTTTAGTTTTATTAACTGATTAAAGTATAAATGAAAGCGTTAACTAAGTTCAATGTCATGTTGAACAAGAATTTTTTCTTTTTTTTGTCAATGTGCTAGTTTTAAGCTTCAATAAATATCCATAAGAAATAAAAACTGATACACTGAAGTAAATAAGTATGTTAACCATATCAAAAGGAGTGTCTTTTATGAAAATCGCTTTGATCGCTCATGACCGAAAAAAACCTATGATGGTGAAATTAGCAACAGCGTATAAAACAATATTGGAAAAACATGAACTTTTTGCTACCGGGACGACTGGACAACGGATCACGGAAGCAACCGGCTTGCCCATTCATCGGTTTAAATCCGGACCGTTAGGCGGAGATCAGCAAATTGGAGCAATGATCTCGGAGGACCAGTTAGATTTGGTGATTTTTCTTCGAGACCCGCTGGCTGCACAGCCGCATGAACCAGATGTAACAGCACTTATCCGTTTATCTGATGTTTATGAGATTCCGTTGGCTACAAATATCGGAACAGCTGAGGTGCTGCTAAGAGGGCTGGAAGCCGGCTTCCTAGATTTTCGAAGAATCGTCCATGAAATAGACAAACGTCCACTTTCATTTTGATGGACAAGTGTATGGAAAAATAACGTTTAATGTTCGCCTATATGAAGCTATAAAAGCTAAACGAACTGAGAATATGCGATATAATACGAACGTATTGGATAATATAAACAATAATATTAGTTTTTCGTGTTTGCAGTAAATGTGAAAATATGCTATAGTTTCTGTGGGAAAAGATCCCAAAAATAATACAGAGTAGAAAATAAAGCGTTAAGTGCTAAGAGGATGGGATGTTGCCTCTTGGACGAAGGACGTAATGTTCGCGGTTTTATTTTCGCATTCGCTGCATGATACGATGTAGCAGCTCTTAAAGGAGATGCTAAAAATGAAGAAACACCGGTTAGACGCACGTATGATTGCTATTATGGGCTTACTGATTGCATTGATGGTCACGTTGTCCCGTCTGGTAGCAATCGAGACCCCATTTATTAAAATCAGTGTCACATTTATTCCACAAGTGATCATGGGCATTCTTTTTGGTCCTTTTTGGTCAGGGATAGGCGCAGTTTTAGCTGATTTAGTAGGAATGGCTCTCTTCTCGAAATCTGCATTTTTTATTGGATTTACATTGAATGCATTTATTGAAGGAGCAATCTACGGATTCTTTTTCTATCGAAAAGAAATCACTTGGAAAAATGCCATTTTGGCTACGCTTAGTGTCACGCTGATCATAAACTTATTTTTGACACCATTATGGCTTGCGTTGATGTACCATGTGCCATTGTTCAGCTGGGTCGTTTGGGCGCCCCGCCTGCTAAAAACAGTGATATGGTTACCGATTCAATCAATTGCCATTTATTACGTAGGACGTAGTATTCCTTACAAAAAAATTTTAAGAAGTTTAGCGATCCACGCTAAATAAAAAACAAGCAGTCTTCCCATCCCAGAAGACTGCTTGTTTTTATTGTGCTGTGAATTGTGCTTGATAAAGCTGTCGGTAATAACCATCTTTTTGAAGCAACTCATCATGGGTGCCCATTTCGACAATGGCTCCCTGATCCATCACTAATATCTGGTCCGCATTTTTGATTGTGGACAGGCGATGGGCAATAACAAAACTGGTTTTTCCTTCCATCATTGCTAAGAAAGCTTGTTGGATTTTTTTCTCTGTCAATGTATCAACTGAGCTGGTAGCTTCATCTAAGATCAACATAGGCGGATTACTGATCATCGTTCGAGCAATCGTCAACAGTTGGCGTTGTCCATCGGATATCTTTAACCCTTGACCGCCAATCTTAGTATCTAATTTATCCGGCAAACGTTCTACAAATTCATACATATAAGAGGCTTTTAGGGCATCATTGATTTCTGTGTCATTTGCTTCCGGATTCCCAAAACGGAGATTTTCTCGCAATGTACTGTCAAATAGCCAAGTATCTTGTAACACCATTCCAAAACTTTTACGTAATGTATCACGTTGAATAGAGCGGATGTCATGGTCATCGATTGTAATCGTTCCTTTTGTTGTGTCATAAAAACGCATCAGCAAATTAACAAGTGTGGATTTTCCGGCCCCTGTTTTTCCTACTATAGCAATGGTTTGACCTGGATAAGCAGTAAAATTGAAATCTTCGATCAAGCGCTGTTTGGGGTCATAAGAAAAAGAAACATGATCAAAAGAGACTTTTCCTATGATATTTTTGGGTTCCAAGGCATAAGAATCTGGCAAATCAGGCGTTTCTTCTGGTTGATCGATCAAATCAAATGCTCGTTCTAGACCAGAAAAAGCGGTTTGCAGTTGTGTCGTGATTCCCGAAAGTTCGATAAATGGTTTAGAAAACTGACTTGAGTAGATCGTAAAGCTGGAAATCACACCAACAGTGATTGACGAACCACTCTTCAATGCCAATAGGCCGCCAACTAAACCAATCGATAAATAAGCAAGGTGATCTACAAAACGAGAAGACGGGTTTGTCAAGGAAGAAGAAAATTGTGCCCGTTGTCCTTTTTGATATAAATCAGCATTTAGCAGTTCAAATTGCTGTTGACTAGCTTCTTCTTGCTGAAAAGCTTTCACGATTTTCTGATTACCGATTCGTTCGGTCACAAAGCCCGAGATCTCCCCAATGATTCTTTGCTGTCTATCGAAATTTGTTTGTGAAGCACGAGCAACGATCCAACTCACAAGGAAAATAATCGGTGTGGAACAAAGAACGACCAGTGTCAGAAGCGGACTTAGACGCATCATAAAAATAAACGAAAGAAGGATGATCGCAACTCCGGAAAACAATTGATTGAAGGCTGCAGAAATCGCAATAGAAATGTTGTCCATATCATTTGTAAATCGACTGACGATATTTCCATGAGAATTTTGATCATAATAACGAAGTGGCAATCGATTTAAATGGGCAAAAGCATCTTTTCTTAATGTTGCAACGGACAAGTAAGCTAACCGATTGCTTAATACTTGGATGAGCCATTGACTGACTACGTTGATCAAAACGATCCCACCGAACAGAATCAGTAAATGGAATAGTCGATTGAAGCGAACTTGTCCTTCTCCGATCATTTGATCGATACTTTGGCCAATTTGTAACGTCATCACAACTGTTGCGATCCCGTTGATGATCCCTAGTAGTACAGCTAGCCAAATGTCTTTTGCATAAGCAGTAAGATAAGGGATGAAGCGACGGAGTGTCTGCAAGGATAATTTTTTTACTTTCATAACTATTCTTCCTCCTGTGATGCGACGATTTCCTGATATTCCGCTGATTGAGCAAGTAATTCTTCATGTGTACCTTGAGCAGCAATCTTTCCTTGATCCATCACTAAGATATGGTGTGCTTCTTGAATGGAGCGGACACGTTGGGAGATAATGATCACTGTACTGCCAAGATAAGTCTGCAGCGCCTTACGCAAATCCAAATCAGTCTGATAATCCAACGCACTCAAAGAGTCATCTAAAATCAGTAATTCTGGCTTGGCGATCAAAGCTCTGGCAATCGTCAGTCGCTGTTTTTGACCGCCGGAGAAATTTTTTCCGTTTTCCATGACTTTTGTATCTAAACCATTTGGAAGCTGACGTACAAATTCTTCTGCCTGAGCGATTTTCAGGGCTTCCCAACACTCATCTTCTGTGGCATCTTGCTTACCCCATTGAAGGTTTTCACGAATAGTCCCAGTAAACAACACGGAAGTTTGGGGAACAAGGGCGATTTGCTGACGAAGATGATCCAGCTGCCAAGAACGAACGTCCATTCCATCCATTATGACTGTACCGGAACTGACATCATAGAAGCGCGGAATCAATTGAGTCAAAGTCGTTTTCCCGCTTCCCGTTGGACCAATGATTCCAAGAACCGTATTTCGCTTCAGCTGAAATGTAATCCCTTGAAGAGAAAGCCCAGAATCAGGAGTATAACGAAAGTCAACATGATCAAAAACGAGTATCGCTTCAGAAGAAAAATCGGGAGTAGTACTGACCTCGGCTTCAAGAATCGAATTCTCTGTGTCTAGAACCTCTTTTACTCGATTACCTGAAGCTTCGGCACGTGTGAAGATCACGACGAGGTTTGAAACAACGATCAGTGCCAAAAGCATTTGATTCATATAATTGATCAAAGCAAGAACTTGTCCTTGTTCCAAACTGCCAATGTTTACTTTGATCCCGCCGACTGTTAGCAAACAGATGATTCCGACATTCATGATCAAGGTCGTAGCAGGTGATAAAAGGGCAGAGATATTGGAAACACGTAAATAATTGTTCGCTAGATCATTTGTGCTTTTATCAAACTTTTCTGTTTCTTTTTTTGTCTGTGCAAATGCACGTATGACACGAACGCCGCTAAGATTCTGGCTGACGTGTTCATTGAGCTGATCTAGTTTTTCTTGCACTTTTTGATAGAGAGGAACAGTTTTTCTGATGATAAAAAATAAAATGATGGAGAAAATAGGTAATAATGCTAAGAAAAACAGACCTACTTCCCAGTCGATCACAAAAGCCATGACTACTGAACCAATGCTTAAAAATGGTGCTCTAATCAATAAACGAATGACCATTGCTAAAGCTAGTTGAAGCTGATTGATGTCGTTTGTCATTCGAGTGATCAAGGTATCTGTTCCAAAATGATTCAACTCGTTGTGAGAGAAAGTATTGATTTTTTTGATCAGCTGATTTCGTAACTCTGTACCAAATCCTTGTGAAGCTACTGAAGCGTAGTATTGACAAATGATGGCACAAATCAGACCAATCACAGACATAGCGACCATCCATAAGCCCATTTCAATGATTTTTCCTCGGTCATTCATTTTTAGTCCATTATCGATCAAGGAAGCCATCATTAAAGGTAGGACAAGTTCGAAGACAGCCTCAAGAAACTTGAAGAACGGACCCAAAATGATTTGCTTACGATAATCTTTTGCATAACGTAATAACTGAATCATATGATTCCTCCTATTATTTATTTGTCTACAGTTGAAAAAACAAGCACTACCACATTGTAGCTTAGGAAATTTAGAATGAAAAGAGAACAAGCCTTTTCATAAATGAAAGTTTTATTATGAAGAGATTTTAGAGATTGAATAGAGTATTTTTTAGAAAAAAAGAAAGAGAACGGGAAAATCATCCCGGTCTCTTCAGTCCTCCAAACGTCTATTTTGTCCGATTTCTTATAAATGAATCATGTGTAAAAGGTGGATCAGGTACAGAATCAACAATGGAGCGCTATTTATTTTTTGAAAATAAAAAAGTAGTGATTCCATGATTTAAGTAAAAAACAGCGAGTATAAAGCAAATGATCTTAGTAATGAATAGAATCTCATAAAATGGAGAGGGCGAAGCTTCATTTTTCATGAAAACTATTGTTATTTTTGAGCGAAAAAATTAAAAGTAACGATGTTATTAAATCTAATAAAAAGTTTGTTTTTTATAGTTTATTCTTCTTTTTATAAAGTTGTTGAAATCGTTTTCTTCTCATGCTATAAAGTTATTGTCACAAATTGTTTGAGGGAAACCTAATTAATGTTGAAGGAAGGACTATGAAAATAAAAAAATTGTTGATTGGTTTATTATGTATGGCAACTTTAGGGGGGATAAATAATATCGGACAGCATGTGTTTACTGTAGATGGTGATACGTCAGTTATCGACATATTAAATAAAAATAAAGAGATAAACATAAGTCCCGTACTCACTTTTGATGAAATGGTACGAGAAGTAGCAAAAGAAAACGGCATCTCTATTATCCAAGCACAACAAGAGCTTGGATTCACGGCTAAAAGTGCAAGACAAGCACGTACAGCAAGGGCAACATACAGAGCATTATCGCAATCTTTGACAGATAATGTTAGTTATAGACCCACGATGCGCTTTTATTGCGAGACCAGTGAAAGTGGAAATTTTAGGGCTATCAAAAGAATCGTACGAGTTGAAATGATCCGTGGATATAATGGTTTGTCGAAACAATTTGGAGGAACTGTTTATGTTCATTTAGAAGATGCTAACCGTATTTTTTACATTGTAAATGGCGACTTCTTCAATAATGGTTCGACAACTTGGAATGCAGGGGTGAATATCGGAGTAGGAAGAAACGCTTCTATTAAGTTTGGTGTAACGAATACAACCTCTCATTATCAATATTGCTATGTAGAAAGCCATTTGCGATTTTGATATCAAAACAGCACACGAAAAAGAAAACAAGGCAGGAACAGTGATGTTTCTACCTTGTTTTCTTAATCAATGGGAAAAAACTAAGAGTGGTGTACGTAATCAATAAAAAGGATGGTGACAACAGTACCTCTTTACTCTCTGAAAGCATCATAACTCGTTTTTCCTCGTTACGCCAATAAATTGTTGTTATACCAGATATAAGGATTTGTAATAACAAAAAGCAGACAGAAAAATTGAGAGCTGTGCCTCCTATTTTGTGTGGAAGGATTTATAGAACGCAAAAATCAAGATAAAGATAAATAAAAATCCTGTTTCGGCTATATATTGCGTATCTACATCGATAAAACGGGTTTGTTCTGTCATAGCCATATAAAGCAAAGGTAAAAACACAACCACAGTGAGATAAGATCCGATGATTTCGCGAAAAGTTTTCCAAGAAGTATACTTCCTCTTTTTAGATTTATCCGATTTCATTGAATAGTCATAGCCTCCTTGTTCTTTCTTTCTTGTTTGGAAATTCCAGTATAAAAACCGGAAGGAACTGTTCTTTTTTAGAATAAAAATTATAAGGGATAAGTGAGCTGCTGTCTATAACAAGACATATTTTTCAACCCTTTATTAAAGATTTTATTGACAAAATGAATCCGTTTTCTATGATGGAGTAGGGGTGGATAAGTTGTTAAAACACGAAATTTTATGCTACTTAGAGAACCAGACAGCCTTTTTCGATCTCAACCATATGAACGAGGTCTTTACAGCAAAAAGATTGGCTGAACATTTTGGGGTAAAAAGAAACACAGTCAGTCATTATTTGAACCAGTTGAATGAGGAGAAACTACTAGTCAAAATCAATTCTCGTCCAGTGGTTTATTTCCACAAAGAAGCTTTTGAAAAACAATTTTTTAAGTTACGTACGAATTTTTATTTTTCTATCAATGATCTTAAAGAAGAACAGCCTTTTTTCGCACAACCAAAAGATTTATTCTCTTTTATGATCGGACACGACGCCAGTTTGAAAGAAAGTATCGAACAAATCAAAACAGCTCTTTACTATCCAGATGGCGGATTGCCACTTTTGATCACAGGTGAAAGCGGCACAGGTAAAAGTTATTTAGTCCATTTAGTCTATCAGTATTGTCTGCTTCATGGTTTACTAGAGGACTCTGCACCATTCATCACTTTCAATTGTGCACAATATGCAGATAATCCTGAACTGCTGACTAGCAATTTGTTTGGACATGTCAAAGGAGCTTACACTGGAGCAGAAGAAAATAAAAAAGGGGCTTTCGAAGCAGCAGATGGTGGAATCTTGTTTTTAGACGAGGTACATCGCTTAACACCAGAAGGGCAGGAAAAACTATTCACCTATCTTGATCAAGGTGTGATTTATCGTATGGGAGAACCTAATTTGTCACGGCGGATCAAAACACGTCTTTTTTTTGCCACGACAGAAGAGGCCACTAGTCATTTCTTAACCACTTTCATTCGAAGAATACCTATCCGAATCGAACTACCTGCACTCAATCAGCGTAGTCGAAATGAACGGCTAGAACTGGTTTACTCTTTTTTTATCGAGGAACAAAGAAAAATGGGGAGCCCTTTGTCAGTCAGTGGCCCAGTTTTGTCACTTCTAGCAGGTCAAAAATTATCTGGAAACATAGGAGAACTGAAAAATATTGTCAAAGTTTCAGCGGCAAAAGCGTATGCTGAACAACGTGAACAGTCGGAGATCCATATCACCATCCATCATTTGCAAAAAGAACTACTCACTCAGCCCATTACCAAAAATACAGCACAGCAAGGAATCTATATCACGCAAGAGCAGACCTTAGAACAATTGATGGAAAAGCAACAGCCAGAACAGCAACGAATCGTTAAAAGTTTTGAGCAAATCCTACTTGATTTCAAAAGAAATGAGTGTCTTCTATATTCTTGCGAAGGAAAGCTAAAACAAGAAGTGATCCAATTATTTGATTTTTTGCTGTTTGAGACCAGTAGACAAGAAAAACACGAGCTGTTGGTTTATTGGACTCAATCTATCCGTGAGACCTTTCGACAAATGGAGTCTGCCTATCAAATCAAGTTCGATGGAAACAGTGTCTATGCCTTGAGTTACTATCTTTATCAGCGAAGCACCGTCAAATGGTTACCGGAAGAACATGCGATTATCCAACTAATCAAAGAATTAGAAAAACAGGTTTCTCAATCTTATCCATCTAGCTATCATTATATCCAGCGAATCTTGGAACTGAGTAAGATTAAATTAGATATTGAAGTCACTAGTATGGATCGGATTTTACTGACGATCTATCTAAAAAAAGCAAAATGGTCAAAAGAAAAACGACTGCCAAAAGCAATGATTGCTGCGCATGGTTATGCAACTGCCAGCAGTATGGCAAATGTGGTCAATCGTTTATTACAAGAAGATCTATTTGAATCATTTGATATGCCGCTAGATGTCACACCACAGCAGATTGCTTCAGAAATCGTGGATTATTGCGAAAACAGCGATGTTTCAAATGGGTTGATCATATTAGTAGATATGGGATCTCTGAAAGAAATCCATCAGTTTTTTAAAAAACAATTATCTGTACCACTTTTGATTTTGAATAATGTGACGACACCTTTAGCCATCACAGTAGGGGAATGCTTGCAAAAAAATGCAGCTTTAGAAGAAATAGCAGAAGAGGCCGTTCGTCAAATCCAACCAGAATGGCGGCTCCTCTATCCACAAGAAAATAAACCCAAAGCACTCATTACTACCTGCTTCACTGGAATCGGCACGGCGGCTCACCTAAGTGAACTGCTAGAGAAAAGCTTGCCTACGACTTGTCAGTTGAAAATCATCCCATATGAATATCAGCGATTAAAAGATAAGAAAAACAGTGAACCATTGTTTTCCATATACGAAATCGTAGGGATCATAGGTACCGCAGATCCTGCTATCACCGATATCGACTATCTTTCATTAGAAGACCTCATCTCAGGAGAGAAGATGTCTGTACTAGCAGAATGGTTGGATTCTGCTATGAATGTTTCAGATAAGGAAACATTCAACCAGAACATCATTCGCAATTTTTCATTGGAGAAAGTACTGGACTCTGTGACTATTCTAGATACAGAAAAGGTGATGGAGGAAATCGATCATTTTATGCGAGAATTAGAGGTGCAGTTGAATCGAAGAATCAGTAATCCCAAAAAACTAGCGTTATATGTCCATGTGAGCTGTCTAATCGAACGTTTGATCCGACAAATGCCAATTGAAACCTATCAAGGATTAGAGAAATGGGAACAGTGTCAAATAGAAGAGGTATCTGCTATTAAATCTGCGTTTAGTGTCATTGAAGAGCATTATAGTGTCATGATCCCTCATTCTGAGATTGCCTATATCTGTGATATTTTGAGTGAAAGTACAGAGTTACTCTCGATAGAAGAAGAATTTTGAACATAAGCAAGTTGTGGCCACTAACTTTGGCACGCAACTTGCTTTTTTGTATGTGTAAGTAAAAAGAGGAGATGAAAAAGTGGACAGAGAAATTATCTTAGCTTCCCATGGTAAATTTGCTTCAGGGATACTAGATTCATTAGAGCTAATCTATGGGAAAAATCATTCTATTACTGCATTGGACTGCTATACTGATGAGAATTTTGATTTAACGGAATCAGTAAGTCAGCTGTTTATGAGGTACAAAGATAAAGAAATCATTGTTCTGACGGATCTTTTTGGAGGAAGTGTCAACAATGAATTCTTACAATATATCAATCAGGATCATGTCTATCTTGTTGCCGGATTGAATTTGCCACTCTTGATTGAGCTAGTATCTCAGCTAGACGCTGAAGTGGAGACGACTGTTTTGATCCAGCAGGTGCTAACTGATTCAAAAAAAATGATCCAGTTTTGTAACGAACGGATCAATCAGGAAATAGAAGAAGACGAATTTTAGGAGGAAGAAGAATGATTGTATTGACAAGAGTTGACCATCGGTTATTACACGGACAAGTCGCTTTTTCTTGGACACAAACAATAGGTGCAGATTGTATTTTGATTGCGAATGATGATGTGCCTACTAATGAGATACGAAAGACAACGATCAAATTAGCCAAGCCGCAAGGAGTCAAACTAGTAATCAAATCCATTGATGACTCGATTGCCGCATTGAAAAGCGGGGTGACAGATAAATACAAGCTATTCATCGTAGTGGAATCAATCGAGGACGCATATAAGCTGGCAGAAGCGTATCCAGAAATCAAAACCATCAACTTAGGAGGGATCAAGGCGAAACCTGGTACTCGCAGTATTGGAAAAGCGGTGAATATTTTACCAGAAGAGGAGGAACGATTGAAAAGATTGATTGACAAACAAATAGAAGTGGAGATCCGTCAAGTACCGGCAGATAAAAAAGTGGACGTAAGGGAAGTTTTGTAAGAAAGGAAGAAACTCAATGATTGTACAAGCAGTCTTATTAGGTATCGTTGCATTTATCGCACAATCAGAATATGCATTAGGGACATCACTGCTTTCTCGTCCAATTGTGACGGGACTGTTTACAGGAATCGTGTTAGGTGATGTAAAAACTGGGATCGTCATGGGCGCCACTTTGGAGTTAGCATTTATCGGATCATTCTCAGTAGGTGCTTCGATCCCCCCTGATGTGGTGACCGGAGGAATTTTAGGCACGGCTTTTGCTATCACAGCTGGAGCTGGTACGGAAACGGCACTTTTACTAGGTTTACCAATTGCTACGTTGACATTGATATTGAAAAATATTTACTTAGGTCTTTTGATTCCAATTATGAACCATAAAGCGGACAGTTATGCAGAAGAAGGAAACTATAAAGGAGTCGAGCATATGCACTTGCTTGCCGGTTTCGGTCTTTCCTTGATGCTTGGTGTTGTGGTAATGGTTTCGTATATGGTGGGAAGCAATACGATCGGAAATCTACTCAATAAGATTCCTGACTTCGTTCAGAATGGTTTGTCAGTAGCTACAGGGTTGATTCCAGCTCTTGGTTTCGCGATGCTCGCTCGCTTGCTGATTAACAAACAAGTTGCACCATACTTTTTCTTAGGTTTCGCTATAGCTTCTTACTTAAAGATTCCTGTGACCGGAGTAGCTATTTTTGGTGCAATTTTAGCCGTTGTGGTAGTCAATATCATGAATGTCCGTCAACTGCCACTTCAAACCACTGCAGGGGAGGTCGAAGAAGATGAAGAATTCTGAGAGTAAAAATAGCAAAATAACGAAAAAAGAACTGAATCATGTATTCTGGCGTTCTTTTCAAATGGAGTTTTCTTGGAACTATGAACGACAGATGAATATGGCTTATGTTTACGCAATGATTCCGATTTTGAAAAAGTTATATCAGTCGAAAGAAGAAATGGCAGCAGCTTTGAAACGGCATCTAGAGTTTTTCAACACGACCCCACATATCGTTACATTGATTTTAGGGATCACGGCTGCAATGGAGGAAGAAAATAAGGATGATCCTGAATTTGATGTGACCGCAATCGACAGTATCAAAACATCTTTGATGGGACCACTTGCAGGGTTAGGGGATTCTTTCTTTTGGGGAACTTTACGATTGATTGCCACAGGTGTGGGCACCTCTTTAGCTATGCAAGGAAATATTTTAGGACCTATCTTGTTCATTTTGATTTTCAATATTCCGCACATTCTGTTCCGCTATCTAGCAACAGGTTGGGGTTATCGCTTAGGAACGGGTTTTTTGAAAAAGATTCAGGCAAACGGGATGATGGAAAGTTTGACATTAGGCGCGTCTATCATTGGGTTGATGGTCGTCGGAGCAATGACTGCCACGATGATTACCATCAATATCCCTTTAAAAATCGGTTCAGGAGAAAATGCTGTGACTGTTCAAAGTATTTTTGATGATATCGTCCCAAATATCTTATGTCTGGGTGCATTTGGTGTCGTGTTTTATCTATTGAAAAAAGAAGTAAAACCATTAACGATTTTGATCGGATTAGCTTTCTTTGGGATTTTTGGTTCGTGGATAGGGATTTTTTAGAAAAGGAGCAGAGAAAATGGTTACGATGCAAGATTATATTTATGAAGAAAAGGAAGTACTAAGTACGATCTTGAAAAAGAATGATTTTTCGACAAGAAAACAAATGAAAAAAACAACGAATCTGCTGATGCTAGCAACGGGTTCTTCTTACAACGCTTGTTTAGCAGCGAAGCCGGCATTGGAATCTTATGGCGAGCTAACTGTCGATATTCAAGAACCTTTTCATTTTGCTCATTATGGAAAACTTTCTCCATCAATCGATACTGTGATTGCTGTGTCACAAAGTGGGAAAAGTGCTTCTACTGTTGAAGCAGTAAAAATGATCCAAAAACAAGAAATACCGATTATTGCTGTCACAAATGACGTACAAAGTCCACTTGCTTTAGAAGCTACACAGATTATTGATTTAGGTGCTGGGATAGAAACAGTTGGCTTCGTTACAAAAGGCTATTCTGCTACTGTCTTACAGTTACTACTCTTAGGGCTAGGAATTGGGATAAGTAAAAATAATATCAGCAAAGAAATAGAACAAAACTACATGCAACAGTTACAAAAAATAATCGATCATTTACCAGTGATTATTCAAAAAACGGAAGAATTTTTTGATGAGCATCAAAGTTTGTTTCGTTTAACACAACGCTTCATCACTATTGGCTATGGTCCAAACTGGGGAACAGCTAAAGAAGCAGAAACGAAATTGACGGAAACAATCCGTGTCCCGTCACAAGGTTTTGAGTTAGAAGCTTACATGCATGGCCCATATCTAGAGGCTGATGCTTCCCATTTGCTGTTCTTTATTGAAGGGGACAATGAAAATAAGGAACGTTCACAAAAGTTGCGGAGATATATGAGTCAGTATGTTGGAGAGACTCTCACAATTACCACAAAAAAAGCAAGAAACGAGAAAACACTTGGATTAGCAATAGAATGTGATGAATATCTGTCTATATTACCACTTGTCATTCCATTTCAACTATTCGCTTATAAAACCGCAGTAGCTAAAGGAATCGACTTGAACAAAAAGATCTTTGAAGACTTTGATACAGTCTTGAAAAGTAAATTATAAGAGGTGGAAATCATGTTGAAATTCAATGAAGAAGAACAAATCAAAGCAATAAAAGGTGCACTAGCTTTACGTCCGCAAGTAGAAAAAATCATCGATAAACTTTATACGGAAAAATTCGATGCTGTCTATTATTTAGGAATTGGTGGAACATATGCTTCTTCGATGCAAGCTGTCACTTATATGAATGGGAAAAGCAACTTGCCTGTCTTTGTACAGCATGCTGCAGAATATTACACTACTGGGAACAAAAGATTAACAAAAGATTCTATCGTTGTCGTGTCCTCTGTTACTGGGACAACCCAAGAAGTAGTGAAAGCAGTAGAAGAAATCAAGAAAGTAGGAGCGACACTGATTGGATTTATCGATAAAGCGGAGAGTAAGTTGTCTCAACTATGCGATTTTGTGGTTACTTATCCAGCTCCCGGAACAGAACAAATCAAATTTTTTATGGTAGCAGATCGATTGATGTATTTGCATGGGGAATTCGAAGATTACTCAGAGTACTATGAACAGCTCGAACATTATTTGCCAACAGGGTTAGTGGAAGCAGAGAAAAAAGCAGATGCATTTGGCTTATCATTTGCAGAAAAGCATCGACGTGATAGCATGCATTATTTTATTGGAGCAGGGAATCAATGGGGAGCAGTTTATTCATATGCCATGTGTTATTGGGAAGAACAAAGCTGGCTCCCATCGAAATCTATCCATGCTGCCGAGTTTCTTCACGGGACGTTAGAGATCGTTGAAGAAACGACCCCAGTCACTTTATTTTTAGGCGAAGATGAACAGAGAGTGTTATCTGAACGTGTAGCTAAACTTTTGCCAAAAATTTGTAGTAATTATACATTGATAGATACAAAAGACTATCCAGTAGAAGGTATCAGCGAAAAATATCGCGGACGTGTGTTGTCTTTCTTATTGATGCATGCAGTGACACAGCGTATCGATGCACATGTCGAACAGCTGAATTGTCATCCATTAGAGATACGCCGCTACTATCGTCAGTTTGATTATTAGGATCGATTGGATGAAAAGAAGATAAAAAATAAAGAGAGCAGCGACAACTGCTCCCTTTATTTTTTAGTTGTTTTCCAAGTCAGTTAATGCATTACGATTTTGAACATTGACATCGATTACATTATAAAATGCGTTATTTGTATCAGCTACATCCCAAACTGCTAAAATGACATGATACCCCAGACGATTGCTAGGAATATTGATTGTATGAGTCGGATTAGTAATAGACGAATTACCACCATTATTTACTTCACCAATGAATTCCAGGTCATTTCTATTCAATGGGGCATTTGGATTCCAACCATTTTTAGTCATGTAATAGTGCCATTTCGTCGTTGCGTGGTCAGCTGTGAAATGCCAAGTGAATCGGTTTGCCCCAGTAGTTAAGTTGTTTTTTGTCCATAACGTAGCTGTTTGTTTATCCAAAACAAAGTCACCTACTGCACCATTAGCAGAAGCAATCCGACCATTTGCAGGTCCAGCCGAAGGGAATCCTTTTGGGGCCTCTAAAGATTGTGGTTCGTTGATGATACGACCATACTTTTCAAAAGCACTTTGCCAATTATTCCTACTGTCTAGAGAACCTTGATAGCCACGGCTGATAGGTTGTGAAACATAGCCATGAGCCGAGACATCTACAGAAGACAAAGCGGCGATTCCTGTTGTAGCAAGTAACATTCCTAATCCCAATAAAGTACTTTTTTTCATTTGATAATTCCTCCAGTTAGATAAAATATTTTAAGAAAAGGTTTCCTTTTCGTAAGATAGTATAAAATGTATTATTTAAATATTATTTTTTTGTATGGTATTGCAACAAAAATAAAAAACTAGAAGAATGACTATTGATAAATAGCCTTATCATTTTTATGTATAGTTTTTTTCAAAAGAGAATCTCTCAATTCAATGATCTCTTCTTTCACTTCCTCTAGTCCTAGCCATTCAAAGAAATGGATTGCTTCGTCAATTTCTTTTAGTGCTCGTTCATTGCCATCTGCTAATTGAGCTAAAGCAGTGAATGATCGGTAACGGGCCAAGTCTAAAGTATGTTTATAACGGTCACTTACTTTTTTCCATTCTCCTAAAAATAGTTTTCTAAGAAAAACAGAAGAACGATGAAAAGATAGATGTATACCGTTCAAAAGAAAATTTGATAATAATTCGGAATAATGAGCAGTATCGACATATGCTTTCATTTTTGTGACACTACGCTGAAAAGAATGATAAATATACTCGTCATCGAATATAAATAAACAATTGGAAAAAATAGAAAGTTCATAATGTCCCCATGTATCGATACCTTCCAAGTACTTTTTGATAATAGAAACTTCTGTCAAAGTTTCCGAACGAGTGAGCTTTCGGTTTCCCAGATATTGATCAATTAGTATACGTTGCGTATATAGCAGGCGATAATAAATATTCCCAGTTTTTTTAAATTCTTTTAGTAGTTCATTCTCTTGCTCTTTTGTTAAATATTTTGTTGTGATCAGGTAATTAGAAAGTTTTTGTTTACCTGTAAGAGTATTGTTGTTCAGCAAAAATTGATATTCTTCAAGTGTAACATTCATCCGTTCAAGGTAATCCACTAACAATTCAAAACTGATTTTTGTTCCTCTAGATTCAAAAGCAGCTAATGTCCCTCGCTGAGAAAGCCCCTCTGTTAATTGAGCTTGTGTCAGGCCACGTTCTTTTCTTAGTTTTCGAATTAAAGAAGCATGTTTTATCATGTAAGTTACCTCCATACGTTTTTTATGAATATAAGATAACACAAGGCTGTTATCTAAGGACGAAAATGTCAATTATGTACTATTTTTGATAAAAAGTGCACATGCTTTAAAAGCAATTTTTATTTATGTTGTAATAACATACAAAAAATGAAAAACAGACGTTGTTAAAATAAACTATAGTTACCAAATATTAGGAGGTATGATGAATGAAAAAAATTTTTTGGCTGTCATTGGCAGCAATCGGCTGTTTCGCTGGAGGTGGACAAACTATATATGCTGCACAAGATTCTGCGGCATTGATGCCGGATATCTCAGAAAAGCAAATTGCTGTTGGATATTATCATAATTGGGTACCAGAGCAAGGTGCGGGATATAGAGGTGGGAAACCAGCAGAGACAGACTTAGGAAAGATCAATCCGTTTTACAATGTCATCGCAGTATCTTTTATGAAAGGCGAAGGAATCCCTACATTTGAGCCATTTAATATGAGTGATGAAGAATTCAGAAGCAAAGTGGCCACCTTAAATGAAGAAGGACGATCAGTTATCATTTCTTTAGGCGGAGCTGATTCTCATATCGAATTGCACAGAGGACAAGAACAAGCATTTGCAGATGAAGTGATTCGGTTGGTAGAAACTTATGGTTTTGATGGTTTAGACATTGATTTAGAACAAAGCGCCATTACGGCAGGAGATAACCAGCAAGTGATCCCAGAAGCGTTGAAAATCGTACGAGATCATTATAAAAAGCAAGGAAAACACTTTATTATTTCTATGGCACCTGAATTCCCTTATTTGAGAACAGCGGGAGGCTATGTCCCATATATCACTGCATTAGAAAATGAGTATGATTTTATTGCACCACAACTATATAATCAGGCGGGCGACGGATTAAGCGTGGGCGACGAATGGATTGCTCAGAACAATGACAGTCGAAAATATGATTTCTTATATGGTATGTCAAAAGCCTTGCATAACGGAGAGAGTGGATACATTCGGATACCAGCAGATCGTCTGGCTTTGGGGATTCCAGCAAATAACGATGCGGCAGCCAACGGTTATGTGCAAGATCCATCCGTTGTCTATCAAGTATTCGAACAAATGGAAAAAGAACGTACACCTTTGAAAGGTTTGATGACTTGGAGCGTGAACTGGGACGAAGGGGTAAACTCAGCTGGTATTTCTTATAATGAATCATTTGCGAAAGCTTATCAAAATCTGTTTACGGAACAAGAACCAGATACAGAGAAACCTTCTAAACCTACCAATTTTCGAGGAACAGCAACAAGTACGACAGTCACATTGTCTTGGACTGCGTCAACAGATAACGTTCGTGTGTCACATTATAATATTTATGAAAACAATCGATTAGTAGGAACAAGCAACACTACGAATTATATACATACAGGTTTACAACCAGAAACGACTTATTCTTATACGATTGAAGCTGTCGATCCATCAGGAAATATTTCTGCACGTTCCGATAGATTGAATATCCGTACGCAAGAAGCAGCAGCTTTACCAGCACCTTCTATACCAAACGGGTTGAGCGTCAACAGTGTGACACAATCAACAGTTCATTTGGTATGGCAGGAAAATAGCTTATTGGAAGAAGTACTTTATTATGAAATATACAGAGATGGCAAGAAGATCGCTACCTCACAAACCGCTGTATTTGAAGATCAAAACTTAACAGCTTCTACTGCATATCGTTATCAAGTTCGTGCAGTTAATCAGACAGGCGCTTCTTTACTAAGCCAGTCTGTTACGGCAAGAACCCTAGACGAGAACGGCCAAGGAAATTCTTGGACGGTCGGTACTTTTTATCAAGTAGGAGACATAGTCACATATAATGGTATTCAATATCGTTGCTTGCAAGCGCATATTGCAGCTGCACATTGGGCACCAGATACGGCCTTCACTTTATGGCAAAAAATAAGTTGATGATGAGGTCGTGATAGAAGCTACTTCTGTAACACCGTTTATAAAGCGGTTGTGAAATCAATACTTTGACCTAAGTATTACAGAAATAAAACGGCAAAATAGTTTTTCATATTTTGCCGTTTTTTAATCTAATATTGAGGGTGAGCTGATTGAACACTGTGTATCAAGAAATGATAAGCCTGATGTATAACTGCGTGTCGGAATAAGGAGGATATGACTTTTATCAAAATTTCTACCATGTATTGACTTAAACAAAGAGCGTGAGGCAAAAGTGTTCTTTACTTTTGCCTCACGCTCTAAACACGTATAAACGGCGGAAACAGAAGCAACTCCTTTTTATTTCTTGGAGTTAAACGCTTCTGTCCCAGCCTCTTCTTGTATGTAGCTTCAATTAAGGGTTGTTAGGAGAAACTTCCCAGCCTCCCAATGGTAATGGTAATGGAAACATAGTCAAACCTCCTTTCTCTTAGTGACAAATAAAGTATAACAAGTGTAAAAAGAAAAAAATTAAAATGTACGCTATTGCAACATTTAATAGATTATTTCAAGTGAAAGTCGATAAAAGAATTAAACAAACACTTAAAAACAATGGAAATTAGTCCAAACTTTAAGAAATGTATACTATAATGGAAATTATCAATTATTTATTTGGAGGAATATCCATGAAACAAAAAATCGCAGTTCTTGGTCCTGGATCATGGGGCACTGCTTTAGCACAGACATTGGCAGAAAACGGGCATGATGTCCGGATTTGGGGAAATGTACCTGAACAGATTGACGAAATCAATACGTATCATACAAATCAACATTTTTTACCTGATTTGACGATTCCAGAATCGATTATCGGATATAAAGAATTGGCAGAAGCAGTAGATGACGCAGATGCTATTTTGTTTGTCGTTCCGACAAAAGCGATCCGTTCAGTAGCCCAGGAACTTATTGGTAAAATGAATACTAAGCCCGTCATTATCCATGCAAGTAAAGGCCTAGAACAAGATACGCATAAACGGATCTCAGAAGTTTTGGCTGAAGAAATTCCAGAAGAAAAACGACAGGCAATCGTCGTATTATCTGGCCCTAGTCATGCGGAAGAAGTAGCAGTTCATGATATCACAACGATTACAGCTGCAAGTATTGATCAAAAAGCAGCTGCTTATGTACAAGAATTATTCATGAATGATTATTTCAGGATTTATACAAATAATGATGTGATTGGTGTAGAAACTGGCGCAGCATTAAAAAATATCATTGCTATTGGTGCCGGTGCTATCCATGGGCTAGGGTTCGGAGACGATGCAAAAGCGGCAATCATGACTCGCGGATTAGCAGAAATTAGTCGTCTTGGTGTAGCAATGGGGGCCAATCCGCTGACGTTTATCGGTTTGAGCGGCGTTGGGGACTTGATTGTTACTTGTACAAGTGTTCATTCCCGTAATTGGCGTGCCGGTAACTTATTAGGACAAGGGCATAAACTGGAAGAAGTTTTGGAAAACATGGGAATGGTCGTTGAAGGTGTGGCAACGACAAAAGCAGCAGTCGAGCTAGCACAACAGCTAGGTGTTGAGATGCCAATTACTCAAACCATCTATAATGTTTTGTATAATGGGGAAGATATCAAAAAAGCAGCAAAAGAAATCATGCTACGTGACGGAAAAATGGAGAATGAATTTTCTCTTCGTTAAATAGATGATCAACAGGTAAGCGTCGTTTAGGAGGAACAGCAAGTGAAGGTCAAAAAAGCAGTTATTCCTGCCGCTGGGCTAGGAACACGTTTTTTGCCGGCAACAAAAGCCATGGCAAAAGAAATGCTTCCAATCGTGGATAAGCCAACGATCCAGTTTATTGTGGAGGAAGCATTGGATTCAGGAATCGAAGATATCTTGATCGTAACGGGAAAAGAAAAGAGACCCATTGAAGATCATTTTGATGCAAATATCGAATTGGAAAACAATTTGCGGGAAAAGGAAAAAACAGAACTACTCGCTTTAGTTGAAGAAACGACTCATGTCAATCTTCACTTCATCCGTCAATCTCATCCAAGAGGACTGGGGGATGCTGTGCTTCAAGCAAAAGCATTCATAGGGAATGAACCATTTGTTGTCATGCTCGGGGATGATTTGATGAAAGATGATATCCCACTGACTCAACAATTGATGATGGATTATGAAGAAACACAATCTTCTGCTGTTGCCGTCATGCGTGTACCAGAAAATGAAACCTCTAAATATGGAATTATTGATCCTAAAACGGATAACGAAAAGGGACGTTGCAGAGTAAATGGTTTTGTAGAAAAACCTGAACTTGGAAAAGCACCAAGCAATTTAGCCATTATCGGACGTTATCTGCTGACTCCCAAAATATTTGAGATATTAGCAACTCAAGAACTAGGAGCAGGGAACGAGATACAACTAACGGATGCGCTCCAGACCCTTAACCAAACAGAAGCGGTCTATGCGAGAGAATTTAAAGGAAAAAGATATGACGTAGGCGATAAGCTAGGATATATGAAGACAAATATTGAATATGGACTTCATCATTCGGAAATCGGTGCATCGTTAAGCGCCTATATTATCCAGTTGGGCAAAGAGCTAAGAACAGAAAATTAACTGGAAATAAGTGACCTGCTGAGAATAAAAATCAAATGGGTATTAAAGCGGCAGCTTGTGCATCATTTGCGCAACTGTCGTTTTTATTTTTTGACGCTAAGTGAATGAAGACGAGGAAAAATGAAAGATAAAAAAAGACTTTCGTGAATATATTTAGAAAATTTTCTGCTAATGGTTTAATTTTTTTTTAAGTTACATAAAAGAAAATGATTACATAAGAGAAATGAAAGCCAATCCAGAAGATTCATAGTAGAATAAAAAGGCGAATTTTTTTAATTATAAAAAAGGTGTGTGTCCACTATGGGAAAATTAGTCGCTGTTGCGCAGTCGCTACTTGATATACTCAAGTGGCTGATGGAAGGAAGTAATTGGGTATTTGTGTTACCACTATTGCTCATTAGTCTATTTATCATGTTCAAAATGGTCAGAAAAAAAGAAAGATTCCTGATTTTTATCTGGTATGCAGCGTCAGTTGCAGTTGCTAGCTTGATGATTGAACTGGCGTTAGGTAGTTGGGAAGCCTGCATATTTGCCTTATTTTTTGCTGTATTGTATCTGATCATTTATATTCCTTATAGGAAAAGAAAGTCTCGAATCGGAAAAAAGGGTAGACATGCCGCTACTTTTTCTAGTACAGATTCTCCAGAACAAAGCAGAAGAGCGAGAAGAAGACGGTAATATTTAGTATGTATACGCAAAAAAAGATAAAATAATGGATAAAATATTGAATTGAGAGATTTATTTAATTGGTGAAAAAAACTTTTTTTACTTATTTAAAAGAATCTTTTCAAAAAGGAATGCTTGCTACATAAGGACAAGTCATTCCTTTTTTTTATGTTATTTATTTGTAAAAAAATCATACCAATGTTTTTTTGTGTTTTCGTACTTGCACTTGAATAAGAGATTACTTACAATGAGTTCAGATAGAAACAGCTGAATAAAAAAAGGCTCCCTGACCCTTAGTTGGCGCTAAGAATCAGGGAATGACCAGTCACACTCATACACCCTGACCGATCATTTTGCCATAGTCAATGCAGTGCATCGACCTTATTTATTGTACCTAATCTAAGGGGAAAATTCTACCCCTATGTAGAGATTTTCTATGGTCTGCACGTTGTTTTATTTGCTATGTCAAGGTATTGGGCGTATTCGTTCAATACCTTTTTTGCGTTTGAAACAGCAAAGACCGCATGTGTTACTGTTTATCTTCTGTTTTTTATGTATTTCCTTAGATTAGGCAGCTGTTTCTATTCATGTCAAGTATAGCTAGGCGGGAGAGAAAAATGAGTTTATGTTATTTTGACTATTATTACCAATTGGAAGAGAAATTAAGGATAGAAGAGCCGTTGATGGTTCAAGCAGGAACTTGGATTGCGAAACAAATCAATCAAGGCGGAAGATTGCAGATATATGCTAGTCGCACACTAAGTGGTGTAGCATTTGAATTTTGGGATCAAACACCGGACCTTGTGCCAAGTATATTGATTGAGAACCCAGCCGGAGGTGTCTATGAAACGCTAGAAGGGGCAGGACAAGCGATTATTGATGAGCTTTCTGTCAAACCAGAAGACATTTTTCTTCTTCTTTCGAATGAAGGAAGAAATCCAGCAATCATTGAGTTGGCTCAATGGATCAAAGAAAATGGACATCCTTTGATCATTGTTACTGGATTTGATTTGTCACGAAGCATCAAGTCCCAGCATAGCAGTGGTTTGAGATTATTTGAATTTGCTGATTTAGTTTTGGATAACCATGCCAATCTGCATGATGCAGTCTTGACTTTGCCGAATTTAGATCCAGCAATCTGTGGAACAGCCTCTCTTGCAACGATCTTTTTGCTTCAACAGGTTTTGTATTTTACAGCAAAACAGCTAGTTCAGGAAACAAGAGGAAAATAGTTTTCCACACAATGACCAAAGTTTCTTTAAAAAAACGGTGTTCCACGTAAATATGGAGTGTTTGAAACAAAGAAAACGATTTTCCAAGAAAAACAGTAATAATCATCTTTTGTTTTTCGTTATTTTAAGTTTGTTTAGCTCTAGATGTCAGCCTTTTTTTTCGAAAGTACGTTATTTTTATAAGTTGTTTCACAATGAGAAAAAAAGAGCTACAAAAATATGCAATGCTAGATAGACAAAAAAATAGCGGAAAAAGAGACAAGAAAGAATCCGCATGGATTCTTTCTTGTCTCTTAATACACGTTGATGAAAGAGTCTTCCCCAAAACTCTTTACAATGTAATTATAGTACATTTGTTATCATTATTGCAATGAAGTTTACCTGATATAATAAAATTGTCGAAGAAGATTCCTTTTTCTAATAGAAAGAAAATATACAAAAAATGAAAGATATGAGATGGATATTTATTATTATTTTTTGCTTTTTTGCAATGAAATACAATTTATTCACGATTATAAAATGAAAAAATCAGGACGGGATTTCCGCTAATCTAAAAATGAAAAAAGAATTTTAAGGAAAAACAGAGAAATAAAATACTTAATATAAATGGAAAAAGAAAAAAATAGTCATACATATGAGAAAAAAAGCAAAATAGAAAAAAGTGATTTTCTAATAAATTATTCATGTGGAATAGACATTTTTACTGTATAATTCATTTGATTATCCATTTTTTATTCATCAAAATTACTGAGAAAAGAAAGGAAGAAATAAATTTGAAGAAAACAAATTCTTCAGGAAAACCGAAACGTGACTTCACTAAATTATCGACACCGCATACGTATGTCATTATTTTTGGTGTAGTCATCTTTGCATGGATACTGACTTTTGTCGTACCAGCAGGAAAGTTCAGCACGCAAGACATTGAATATAAAGATGCGAATGGCGAAACAAGTACTCGTACTGTTTTACGCCAAGATTCCTTCCGTTATGCTTACGAGCTGGATAAATCGTATGTATTTGATCAATTAGAAGAACTGCAAGACCATCCAGCAGAACGTGAAAAATTGGATGTTCCTGAAAAAGGATTGGAAAAAGTCATTGCTGACGGAGAAAAAAATCTTACGCAAGAAAAACTAGATGAAATTTCCTTAACAGATGATGTTCTTTACGATGAGTATGGCGAAAATATCTATGATACTTCTAAAAAATTGCATAAAACAGCCAAAATATGGGGAACAGACGATTTTGGTGGCTTTGGCTTCTTAAATTTTGTTTTTGAAGGTCTAGTATCTGGAGATAAATATGGATCTGCTGTAGGGATTGCTGCATTGATCCTTGTTGTCGGAGGTGCTTTTGGTATTATTATGCGTACCGGAGCGATTGATGCAGGAATCTATGCGTTTATCAGTAAAACGAAGGGACTGGAGCGTTTAGCTTTACCGCTATTATTCTTTGCTTTTTCATTCGGGGGCGCTACATTTGGGATGGCAGAAGAGGTGATTCCATTCTCAATGGTGATGGTTCCATTCGTCATTGCCTTAGGATATGACTCAATCGTAGCAGTAACCGTGACTTATGTCGCATCTCAAGTCGGAAATGCGACCTCTTGGATGAGCCCGTTTAGCGTAGCTGTGGCTCAAGGGATTGCTGGAATCCCAGTGTTGTCTGGTGCGACATTCCGATTGATTATGTGGGTAGTTGTTACTGCCTTAGCAGCTGGCTATATGATGATATATGCAGAAAAAATCCGTAAAAAACCGGAAAGTTCGTTGACTTACAAATCAGATGATTATTTTCGTTCTCATATCAAAAAGACATCTGATGAAAATAAAAAATTCATGCTTGGGCATAAACTGATTTTAGTAGAGATGTTAGCTGTTCTTGTTTGGATCGTTTGGGGCGTGACTCAAAAAGGCTATTACATCCCCGAAATCGCTTCTCAATTCTTTGTGATGGGATTAGTTGCCGGAATCATTGCTGTTCTTTTCAAATTAGATGGAATGAAAGTCAATGACATCGCTTCTTCTTTCCAATCTGGTGCAGCTGATTTAGCTGGTACAGCAATCGTAGTAGGGATGGCCAAAGGAATCCTTCTCGTCTTAGGTGGATCCGATGCGTCTGTTCCTTCAGCTTTGAATACGATTTTGCATGGAATCGGGACGGCATTGACCGGTGTGCCAGCTGTCATTGGCGCTTGGGCGATGTATATCTTCCAAAGTTTGTTCAACTTGGTTGTTACATCAAATTCAGGACAAGCAGCTTTGACCATGCCGATTATGGCTCCATTGGCAGATTTAGTAGGTGTATCTAGACAAGTAGCAGTTCTTGCTTATCAGCTTGGTTCTGGTTTCATGGATGCTTTTACGCCCGTATCAGCTAGCTTGATTGGTGTGTTAGGTGTTGCACGAATCGAATGGGCAAAATGGGCAAGGTTCCAAATCAAGATGCAAGGATTCCTGTTTGTTTTGGGAACTATTTTCATCATGATTGCTATTGCGATCGGTCTGCAGTAGTCCTGGAGACATAAGTAAATAAAAAAGTAATCCAAACAGTAGATAAATGACTCCAAGAACCGTCATTTTACGGTAAAATCAAAGGAGTAAAGATTCTATCGTTTGGATTATTTTTTAAGATCCTATCATCAGCTATACTTAAAGAAAGAGGAAAAATGTATGAAGATCATCCGACAAATTGAAGTGTTTGCACCAGATTACTTAGGAAAAATGGACGTATTGATTGCCGGTGGGAAGATTTTGGCTGTAGAAGAACAGTTAGAAGGCGGCTACGAAGGAGTGGAAGTAGAAGAACTTTCAGGTGAGGGGAAAGTACTGACTCCAGGTTTCATTGATTGTCATTTCCATATTTTAGGCGGAGGAGGAGAAGGCGGTTATCAAAACAGAACGCCAGAAGTTACATTAAGTCAATTGACTACAGCTGGTGTAACGACAGTTGTCGGTTGCTTGGGAACAGACGGAGAAGGTCGAGATATGACTGCTTTGATCAGCAAAGCGAAAGGACTTGAAGCAGAAGGAATCTCCACTTATGTGTACGAGGGTTCGTACCGATTGCCGGTAAAAACAGTAACAGATTCGATCATTAAAGACTTTTTAACAATCGATAAAATCATCGGAATCGGAGAAATCGCAGTATCCGATCACCGTTCTTCTCAGCCAAGTTTTGAAGAATTTGCCCGTGCAGCAGCAGATGCTCGTGTAGGAGGCATGTTGTCGGGAAAAGCTGGGATCATCAATGTCCACTTAGGCGGAGGAAAAAGAAAGCTAGAGTTATTGACACGAATTGTAGAAGAAACAGAAATTCCGATCACACAGTTTTTGCCTACTCATGCGAATCGCACACCAGAATTATTTGAAGCTTGCGTGGCATTTGCTAAACGTGGCGGCACGATTGACTTCACCGCTAGCGAAGATCCTGATTTTTGGGAGAAGACAGATGGGGAAGTGCGCTTCAGTAAAGCATTGAAACGATTGATTGAGGAAGATGTTTCTTTAGATAATTTCACGATGACCTCAGATGGACAAGGAAGCTTGCCTTATTTTGATGAAAACAATCATTTCCTAGGGTTAGGAGTAGGAAGTGCCAAGGCATTGCTAGTAGGGATCAAAGAAGCTGTGCAAAAAGAAAATATTCCTCTGGAAATCGCCTTGCGAGCTATAACCAGTAACCCAGCACGTATATTGAAATTAGATAAAAAAGGAAAAATTGAAATTGGCGCAGATGCAGACTTGTGTATCTTGGACAAAGAAACGCTTGATATCGATACAGTTATTGCTAAAGGAGAAATAATGGTCCAAGAAAAAGAAGTCAAAGTATGGGGAACTTTCGAAAAAAGTTTTTGATCCACTATCTGACTCATCCTTTTTTAGAAAACGAGCGTTCTGTTTGTCTGTATCTGTTGTTGATGTTACCCTGAAAGTAGATCAATAAACAAATTAAGAGGAGGAAACACCATGGCAGATTTAAAAGGACGTTCTAAAGACATGAAAGACAAAGTAGTCGGTGAAGGAAAAGAAGCATACGGCAAGGCAACAGACGACAAGAGCAAAGAAACAGAAGGAAAAGCACAATCACTAGGTTCTGATATCAAAGAAAAAGCTCGTGATTTGGGCGATGAAATCAAAGACAAATTCTCTCGAAAAGATGAAAACAAATAAACAACGTTCATTACTAAATGAATCAAGCAAATAGAAATCCGAACCGTATCTGCTTCACAGATATGGTTCGGATTTCTTGTTTGAACGTTATCCTGTTTTTTAAACTTCTATTTTTTCAAATTCTTTATTTTTTAGTTCAAAGACTTCATCGCAACTTTTTGCTACTTCGACCTCATGGGTCACGATGATAATACAGCGATTTTGCTCATGGGCGATTTCTTGGAAAAGTTTGACGATATCTTGTGAAGTGGTCTCATCCAGATTCCCAGTAGGTTCATCAGCTACAATCAGTTGATGTTCGCAACAGATAGCACGAACGATAGCGACTCGCTGTTGCTGACCTCCCGAAAGTTTGGTCACCTGTTTTTTTGCTAATACTTCATCAATTCCTACACGAGCCAGTCGATCTAAAGCAACTTGTCGATAATTCTCGTGTTTGGTCTTAGTGATTTCCATTGCTGTTATGACATTGTCTAGAGCTGATAAATAAGGAAGCAAGTTATAAGCTTGGAAAATAATCGAGACATCATTTTTACGATAATTTCTTAATCCGATTTTGTTCAGTGAACGATCTTGATAGTATACCTTTCCTTCTTTTGGTGTATCTAATCCGGAAATAAGAGAAAGAAAAGTCGTTTTTCCAGAACCACTTGCTCCTAAAATAGCGTACATTTTTCCAGCTTCGAAATTCAGTTCTACATCTTTGTAAAGCGCATCTTGCGGATCTTGATACCAAAATCCCAATTGTTCTGTCCGTAACATCAAATTCCTCCTTTAATTTAATAGGATTTTTCTTGGGTTTAATCTTAATATCCCTATAGAAGCTAAAAAGACAGAAAGCAGGCTGATTCCAAATGCTACTCCGGCTAGTAGTCCTAATTGTGTAGGTTTGACATTGATTTCCAATTCGCTGACTTGATCAGAAACAGCAAATGGATTATTCGTGTTTCCTTGCTGACCACCACGTTGACCGCCTTGTCCGTTATCTGGCATTTGTCCACCGCCAGGAGCTTGTTGGTCTTGTGTCGTGGTTTCTGTCTGTTGGTCAAGTAGCTGCTGCCCCACGGCATTCGCGACGACGTTCCCGCTAATCGAAGCAACTCCTAATGCAAGAATCATACAAATAGCAACTTCGGTAAACAATTGGAGAATGATTTTACTTCTGGATTCTCCTAAAGATAACAAGACGCCTAACTCATGCCGACGCTCCCGGATGGTAATCATAATGATCAGAGTAAGTATGATAATACCGGCTACAGCCACTAGTAAAACAACATTTTTAGAAAAACTTGCCACATTGTTTAAAGGTTCCAACATTGACTGATACATGGAATCATTTGATTGTAAGCTAAATGTATCTGTGTCGATCAGCTTCTCTGCTCCTTCGAGAAACTCATCCATTTCATCTGGATCAGATAGAGTGTAAACAGCAGAATCTATCGTGTTATCGTCAGATGTCCCATTTAGTTCATTTGCAAAAGTATAAGAGGTGTAAAGTGTATTCGACGGATTCATGAAGTTGAATTTCATCCCCATACTGCTACTTGTTTCGCTAGATTCATAAATTCCTTTGACCGTCATTTCATAAGTGGTATCTTCATCTTCAGTACTTGTGATTGTGAAAGTATCTCCGACTGTCAGGTCATTTGCTTCTGCTAGCGTAGAATCAATGACTACGTTGTTTGTGCCTTTGTCGCTGTCATTTATTCCTTCACCATCCGTGATTTTTGCTGTTCCATCAGAAAAAGTACTATTTTGTGCAGTTGCTGACACACCGCTGATTTGAAAATCTGCTTGAGTCATTTGCGGATTTCCACCCATTCCTCCGGCAGGACCACCGCCTGCATCGGTAGTTTCTGAACTGTCTTCACTTGAATCAGAACTAGTGATGGCAGTTATTCCATCTTTTGCCATAGCTGAGGCGGAACTTTCAAAGGAATAGCTTTTTACATTATCTAATTTAGCTATTTTTTCCGCGTCCGTTAAGGATACTGGGGTAAGAGAAAAACTGCCCGGATCTGGACGTTCTTCAGCGGTAGAATTGCTTGAAGAAGTTTGTTCCTGTTTTTTAAATGAAGCTTCTCGATTGGCACTTAAAGTCACTGTTGCTCCAACTTCTTTTTGTGCTTGATTCGCTGCTTCTTCTGCAGCGCTTCGAATCGTGAGTCCAGCTAGCACAAAAATAAGAATGGCTGTGAACACGGCAAACAATAACAATGAACGTCCCCATTTTACTTTTGTACTTTTCCATGCACGTTTCATAAAATTCATATCTTGCATCCCTCCTAGTAGATGCACTTGATAATAGACAACCTATCTTAAAGCTAGCTTAAATCTTATGCTGTTTGCATATCATCAACACGAGGTTCTGTATATATATAAAGTCACTATAGTTATTGCAAAAAATGTGGTAAAATGAAAAAAGTATGTTTCAAACCGACGAAGAAGAGATGAAAGAGAAACAGCAAAAGAAATCCTAGATGTTACAGAGGAATTTTCATTTGCTTAGTGATTCTAACAATTGCTGATACTAGCGATTTAGTTCATTTGTTGTATAATAATGGGGAACAGCCGAATACTTATATAAGGATTCTGGCTATAGCGTTTCGCAAAAGATCCATTTTGTTAATGAAGTATATCCAAAATAAAATGCCCATCCAACTGTCAGAACGCGGATGTGCTGGTAATTTTCCTGCTGATTCTCCATAAGTTGAGAACTAGTGATTTTGCATGTGCTTCATTGGAATGGCTCGTAAATTTAGATAAAGAAGAAAATCGACATCTTTAAACTTGGATGTCATAAGAAGAGGTGAAATTTGTGAGTACCATTAAAATTATCCCATTAGGCGGCGTTCGCGAAAATGGAAAAAACATGTATGTCGCAGAAGTGGGCGAGGATATTTTCATATTAGATTGTGGGCTAAAATATCCTGAAAATGAGTTGTTGGGGATCGACGTCGTCATCCCAGATTTTACGTATTTAGAAGAAAACATTGATCGTGTAGCTGGTGTCTTTTTAACACATGGGCACGCAGATGCGATCGGGGCGCTTCCTTACTTGTTGTCGAAAATTTCTGTACCAGTATTTGGAACGGAGTTGACGATCGAGTTAGCAAAATTGAATGTCAGTCGTAACGAAGCAGCCAAAGGATTTAAGGATTTCCATGTGGTAGATGAGCATACAGAAATCGACTTTGGTGAAACAGTAGTGAGCTTTTTCCGTACCACTCACACGATACCAGATTCAGTGGGGATCAATCTGAAAACAAAAGAAGGTAGTATCGTTTATACGGGAGATTTTAAATTTGATCAAACGGCTATCCCGATGTATCAAACAGATTATGCACGATTGGCAGAAATCGGCAAAGAAGGAGTCTTAGCTTTACTGAGTGAATCGGCAAACGCAGAGAATCCTCAACCTGTAGCTTCTGAAGCTCAGATAGCAGATGAAGTATTTGATACGATCAAATATTGGGAAGGACGCATCATCGTCGCCTGTGTAGCAAGTAATTTGCAACGAGTGCAACAAGTATTGGACGCAGCAGAAAAAGCACAACGAAAAGTTGTCTTGACTGGTCAAGATTTTGAACGAATTATTCGAACAGCGATGCGTTTAGAAAAACTTCAATTACCAAGTGAAGATTTGCTTGTTACATTGAAAGACATGAAAAACTATGATCCAGAAGAACTGATCATTTTAGAAACTGGCCGAATGGGTGAACCCATCAAGTCTCTGCAAAAAATGGCAAACGGCACACACCGTAATGTCAAGATCGAAGAAGGCGATTTGGTTTATATCACTACTACGCCAAGCATCGCGATGGAAACAATCGTGGCGAAAACGGAAGATATCATTTATCGAGCTGGTGGAACAGTGAAATTGATCTCTGAGAATATGCGTGTTTCTGGTCATGCCAATCCTAATGATTTGCAATTGATGATCAATTTGATGAAGCCGACATATTTTGTGCCAGTTCAAGGGGAATATCGGGAATTAGCTGCTCACGCAGATTTGGCTCATGCAGTAGGGATGCCTTACAAAAATATCTATATTACTGGACGCGGAGATGTGCTGGAATATAAGAATAAGCGTATGAGTGTTGCAGGAACTACAAGTGCAGAAAATGTAATGATTGATGGTTTAGGCATAGGCGATATCGGAAACATTGTTTTACGTGATCGGAAAATCTTATCAGAAGATGGGATTTTCGTAGCGGTTGTCACTATCAGCAGAAGAGAGAAGAAAATCATCTCAAAACCTCAAATCACTTCACGAGGATTCGTTTACGTAAAAGCTAGCCGTGATCTGATGAAAGAAAGTAGCAGTATGATCGAAACTATCGTTGAGAAACATTTAGAAAGCAATGATTTTGAGTGGAGCAAATTAAAGCAAGACATTCGTGATCAATTAGGTCGTTACTTATTTGAACAAACAAAACGACGCCCGGTGATCTTGCCAGTCATTATGGAAGCTACTCAACGTCGAAATAAGAAATAAACAAAGAGTAAGATGGCTCTCTCTATAGAGCGCTCGTCTTGCTCTTTTTTTTGAGGGAAACAAATGATTTTTGAATACAGTATCCCTCGCTTTATAATAAACGATAGAATAAAGGGAGTGGATCAATGATGAGTCAAACAAAAGTCGAACGTTATTTAGAAGAGCAAAAAATCAGCTATCAACCACTTGATTTTAGTCATATAGTAGAGGGATCTTTCACAGAAGAACTACAAAAAAGAGGGATTGATCCAGCTTTGATATGTAAAACTCTCGTAGTAAAAGGGAACAAAACTGGGGTGATCATCGCATTGATTCCTTTGAATGATCATTTAGATTATAAAAAAACGAGACAAGTGACGAAAGATCGTAAAGTCGGTTTTCCTGGAATGGATTTTGTATTAACACATACAGGCTATCCTCACGGAGCGAATACCCCTATTGGAATAAAACTCGCACATCCTGATTATTGTTTTTTAGCAGACAGTTCTTTAAAAGAAAAAGAAGAAGTGATTGTGTCGAGCGGTGAAATCGGGAGAAGCCTCCAGATAAAAGTAGCTGATTTAGAAAAAATCGTCCATCCTATTTACGCTGATTTAATTAGTTAAGTGACGAGAAGGGGAGCCAAGCAGAGAGCTCAAACTTGAGATTATATCTGCTTGGTACTTGGTGCATCCTGTATTATCTGTTACAATTGCTTTGTGCATACTGTACTATCAATCTAATGAAAATATATTTAGTAACTATATTTTTTCATTGATATGCAAGTAATGAAATCGGTTTTAATAAAAAAGAGACAGAGAAAACGTGAGGTGTAGAATATGAAAATTACGTATCATGGACATTCTTGTTTAACGATTGAAATGGAAAATGGCCAACGTGTGATGATTGACCCGTTTATTACAGGAAACCCATTGTCAGATTTAACTGCAGAAGAAGTAAAGACAGATTGGTTGCTAATTACTCATGGACATAGTGACCATATAGGAGATATGATCCCTATTGCAAAAGAAAATCAAGCCACGGTTATCAGTATTGTTGAGATCGCTGATTATGCAAATAGCAGAGGAGTAGATTCATTCGGTATGAATATCGGCGGAAAACATGCATTTCCATTCGGCACAGTAAAATTCGTACATGCACAGCATAGTTCAAGCTATGAAGTAGACGGTATCGTTCAGTATATGGGTGAGCCTAGCGGAATCATTATCCAAGCAGAAGGCAAAACGATTTATCATGCAGGAGATACAGCTTATTTCAGTGATTTAGGATTGCTTGCAGAAGAATTCGATATTGATGTTGCTTTCTTGCCGATTGGTGATAACTATACGATGGGACCAGAGGATGCGGCTCGGGCTGCACAAACAATTCGTGCCAAGAAAGTCGTTCCAATCCATTACAATACGTTCCCTGTTATTGAACAAGATCCTGAATCTTTTGTAGCATTACTGGAAGGTAGCGAAGGAAAAATAATGAGCGTCTCGGAAACGCTGGAAGTGTAGGCAGAAAATGGCGACAAAACATGATTTGATTTTAGAATATATTGAAAGTTTACCTGTGGGCAATCGAATTTCTGTAAGAAGCATCGCAAAAGAATTGAATGTCAGTGAAGGAACAGCGTACCGTGCAATCAAAGATGCGGAAAATGTCGGACTAGTTTCAACGATTCAACGAGTAGGAACGATCCGTATCGAACGTAAATTAAAAAAACATATTGAACGTTTGACATTTGGCGAAGTCGTCCGAATCATTGAAGGGGACGTTTTAGGCGGCTCGGCAGGATTAGATAAGGTCTTGAATAAATTCGTCATCGGTGCGATGACTAAACATGCCATGGAACGCTATATTACACCAGGATCACTGATGATCGTCGGCAACCGAGCGGAAGTCCAAAAATTAGCATTGGAAGATGGCGCTGCAGTATTGATCACAGGCGGATTCAATACGACTGCTGAAATTGCAAAGCTAGCCGATGAACTTGAAATGCCAATCTTGCGCACCTCTTATGATACATTTACAGTCGCTACCATGATCAACCGAGCATTAAGTGACCAATTGATCAAAAAAGATATCATGCTTGTCAGCGATATCTACATGCCGGCGGAAAAGACACATTATTTGCATCAGATGGATACGATTTCTGATTATCAACGTTTGTCAGAAGAAACGCAACATTCACGTTTTCCAGTCGTTAACCGCCATCAACGTTTGATGGGGATTGTTACGGCAAAAGACGTTTTAGGGAAATCACCAAATCAGATCATTGATCGAGTGATGACGAAAGAACCAATCAGTGTAAAGAAAACAATGAGTATTGCTTCTGTTAGCCATCAAATGATCTGGGATGGGCTGGAAGTCATGCCAGTCGTTTCCGATGACTTGACATTGGAAGGCTTGATTACCCGGCAAGATGTAATGAAAGCGATGCAGCTTGTCCAGCGACAACCGCAGATTGCAGATACGATTTCAGATCAGATATCTGGAAATATCCATACAATTGATACCGATCGCGAAGGGAACCGTTTGGAAAACCCTAAGTTCAAATTTATAGTGACACCACAAATGGTCAATGGTGTTGGAACCATTTCTTTTGGTGTACTTAGCGAAATCATTTCTGATGCCGCACAAAAAACAATGGTGATGAACCAAAAACGAAATATCTTGATTGAACAAGTGAACCTACATTATTTGCGGCTGATCCAATTGGAAAGCGAGTTGGACATTCGTCCACGTGTATTGGAAATCGGCAGACGTTCCGCTAAATTGGATATCGAAGTATTTATTGAAAATACCATCGTTTCCAAAGCAATCGTTGTTTGTCAAGTAATGGAACGTTCTTAGAAAGCAGGAGTGAAATGACAGTACAGCAAGAAATAGTAGATACAATAAAAAAATACGATAAAATTATTATCCACAGGCATTTGCGTCCTGATCCTGATGCGTTAGGATCACAAGTAGGATTAGCCGAACTATTACGGGAAAGTTTCCCAGAAAAAGAAATACGACAAGTAGGTGAAACAATTGAAGGTCTTCGCTTTTTAGCAGAAATGCAAGAGGTTGAAGATGCCTTCTATCAAGGAGCGCTAGTCATCGTGACCGATACAGCTAATTCACCCAGAATCAGTGATCAAAGATATCAGTTAGCTGAAAAGCTGATCAAAATTGATCATCATCCCAATGATGACCCTTATGGAGATCTTGTGTGGGTAAATACAAAAGCAAGCAGTTGTAGTGAGATGATTGCAGAATTTGCTTTGATGTTTCCTGAATTATTTAAGATGAACGTGGAAGCTGCACGGTTACTTTATGCGGGAATCGTCGGAGATACAGGGCGCTTTTTGTATCCCTCCACGACGTCCCGTACATTAGAGATTGCATCGATATTGAGAAATTATCCATTTGATGCAAGTGCTTTGAATAGAGAGATTGAGCAAATGCCGATGAAAGTCGCTAAACTTTCCGGTTATCTTTATCAAAATATCCAGGTGGATGAAAATGGTGCAGGAAGAATAATCCTTCCGCAAGAAATTCTTGATAAATATGGAATCGATGATTCAGAGACGGCTTCAATCGTTTCTCTTCCTGGAGTGATCGACGAAGTACTAGCTTGGGGTATTTTTGTTCAGCAGCCTTCAGGACATTACCGCGTACGCTTACGTTCTAAGGGACCAGTCATCAATGAATTAGCGAAACGCCATCATGGGGGAGGCCACCCATTAGCAAGTGGTGCGAATGCAAAAGATTTAGCAGAAGTAGAGGAAATCTATAAAGAGATTCAAGACATTTGCCAATCGTATAAGAGTAGAGAAACGAAGTGACAACTTCATTCGAAAACGTTCCTTTTGTGGTAAAAATCACAAATGTATCTTTTCAACATCTTCTTTTTCCGTTACAATAGTGCTCACTAAAGATTTTAAAGGAGAAAGAAGATGACATTACCAAATTGCCCAGAATGCGGCTCAGAGTACACATATGAAGATCGAGGTTTGTTGATTTGCCCAGAATGCGGGAACGAATGGAGCAAAGAAGAACAAAAAACTGTCATAGAAGACGGATTAGTGGTATTAGATGCAAATGGAAACCGTCTGTCAGAAGGCGATAGCGTGACAGTGATCAAAGATTTGAAAGTAAAAGGTGCATCAGGTGCCATTAAACAAGGAACGAAAGTCAAGAACATCCGCTTAGTAGAAGGCGACCATAATATCGATTGCAAGGTAGAAGGATTTGGACCGATGAAACTGAAATCGGAATTTGTGAAAAAAAATTAAAGAATATTCAAGGTCTTTTCACATTCTTTTCTTGCTACTAATGATAAAATAGAGGAAATAAAAAGGAGTGAAACGACAATGTATGGTTATGGAATGTATGGTTTTTTAGATCCGACATTTCTTTTGGTCATTCTTGGATTAGCCATTTCCGGAATTGCGTCAGCTTATGTCAATAGTACTTTCCGCAAATATGATCAAGTGAGAAGCAAAAACAACGTGACTGGTACACAAGCAGCACAATATATATTGCAAAGCCAACAAATAAATAATGTTGGCGTTCAACAAATTGCCGGAGATCTCACAGATAACTATAATTCAGGTAATAAGATGCTGAGCCTGTCTCAAGCGACTGCGCAATCTACTTCAGTTGCTGCGATAGGTGTAGCAGCACATGAATGTGGACATGCGGTGCAAGATGCTTCGGGGTATGTCCCATTGAAGATCCGTGCGGCACTTGTTCCCGCAGCTAACTTTGGTTCGATGATTTCGTTCCCATTGATTATGGTAGGTGTATTGCTTAGTTGGAACTCTACGTTGATCAATATCGGGATTTTTGCTTTTTCTTTAGCGTTACTCTTCCAATTGGTGACATTACCAGTTGAATTCAACGCATCTCGTCGAGCAATCCAAATTTTGAGTGAAGGCGGACTGCTGACGGAAGAAGAAGTACCGATGGCAAGACACGTATTGTTTGCAGCGGCATTGACTTACGTTGCAGCGGCGCTTTCGACATTCTTGCAACTACTGCGTCTGATTTTATTGTTTGGCGGTAACCGAAGAGATTAACATAAAGAGGCTGGGACAGAAGCGTTTAACTCCAAGAAATAAGAAGGAATTCGCGAAAATTGCTTTTCAAATTTTTGTGAA
>NZ_BJLL01000013.1:0-51536 GCF_007996925.1 Enterococcus sp. NBRC 3427
GCTATTTTGGTTTGGCTGTTCTTATTGCTTGATGCAGGGCAGCTTTTTCACAACCTCTTATTCATATTTCACTTCATACAAATAAAGTCCTTCAGGGTGTGCTGTAGGTCCTGCTGCATTACGATCTTTTTTCGCAATAATCGCTGGGATACTATCTTCAGGCAATCGGCCATTACCAATTTTCAATAGCGTTCCTACTAAGATACGTATCATCTTATACAAGAAGCCATTTCCCCTAAAAGTAAACAACAGTTCGTCTTTTGTTTCATTGACCTCCATCTTAGCCTCATAGATCGTACGTACTTTATCCTCTATCGAGCTTCCTGATGCGCAAAAAGAGGTGAAATCGTGGGTCCCCAATAAATCAGGTAGTGCCCGCTGAATTTTTTCCAAATCAAGTGGGTAAGGATAATAACTGGCATAATGACGTCGAAAGGGACTGCGTGGCTTGCCTATATCCACTCGGAATTGATAAGTTTTTTCTTTGACCAAATATCTTGCATGGAATTCTTCTGAAACGATTTCTACTTGTCTTACAGCGATATCCTCTGGTGACTGGGTATCTAACGCAAAACGCATTCGTTCTAACGGACGTTCTTCTGGATAATCAAAATGGATCACTTGCCCGATTGCATGTACTCCGGCATCTGTCCTTCCCGAACCAAAGACCGTGATTTCTTTCCCATTTGCCATTTTTTGTAATGTTTTTTCTACTTCTTCTTGAACAGTACGTCCATTTGGCTGTTTCTGGAACCCATTAAAATTTGTTCCGTCGTATGCAATGATTGCTTTGTAACGTACCATGGTTTTCTCTCCTTTGTTTCTAAAAAGTTGTCTAGAAATAGTGGTTTTTCCAGATAATGTTGTTTGTTCTTTTTTTCAAATAAAAGAAAGAGGCCTGTGACATTAGTCTGCCACAGACCCTAATGTTTCTTGTCATACACTGCACGCATCCTTTCTTGCAAATAGATTAGCAAGAAAAGGATAGATAGCGGTCCACTGAACGTTTATCCTCTTAAAAAGATCAGCAGCACGGTTAATAATATAAAAGCAATGATAACCATCGTGTCTCTATTATGCCAATGCAAGACACGATATTTCGTTCTTCCTTCCCCGCCCTTGTAGCCCCTTGCTTCCATAGCGGTCGCAAGATCTTCCGCTCGGTTGAAACTGCTGACAAATAAAGGTATCAGCAAAGGAATGACTGCTTTCATTTTCTGAACTAGATTGCCTTCACCAAAGTCAACACCACGCGCGCGCTGAGCGTTCATGATCTTTTCTGTTTCATCCATCAATGTAGGCACAAAACGAAGCGCAATCGACAGCATCAAAGAAATTTCGTGGACTGGGAACCGTACGGCTTTCAATGGTCGAAGCAAGTACTCAATCGCATCAGATAATTCCAAAGGCGGTGTAGTAAGCGTGAGCAGCGTCGACATAAAAATAATCAACACGAATCGGCAGAAAATAAAGAGACCGTTCATCACCCCAAATTCAGTGATATGGAAAACACCCCAACTCCAATAAGTTTCTCCGCCACTAGTAAACAAGACTTGCAAAGCTACAGTAAAGAGGATCAGCCAAATCAATGGGCGAATACCTCGGATAAAAAATTTCAAGTCTACTTTTGATAAGAAGACAGAAAATAATGTGAAAACTGCCAATACAAGATATGTTTCCCAATTATTTGCTAAAAAAATGATACCAATAAAATAAAAACTGGCTAATAATTTGGCTCGGGGATCCAATCGATGGATCAAGGAATCTCCTGGCATATAACGACCAAATATCAATTTATTCATCATGGGCATTTCCTCCAGCAGAATGGACGATGGCGTCTGCTAATTCTTCAGCTGTCAAAGGTAAGGTAGTGAAGTCCATCCCTTTAGCCATTAATTCTTCTGCAAATTCTGTGGCAGTAGGTACACCTAACTGTTTTTCTTTTAGCCATTCGATGTTTTGAAAAACCTCTTTGGGCTGCCCGCTATTAACGATTCGCCCCTTCTCCAGTACATAGACATAGTCTGCAAAATTAGCTACATCATCCATTAAATGCGTCACTAAAACAATAGTAATCTGTTGTTCCTTATGAAGACGCCAAAACATCTCCATCATTTCTTTTCTGCCCTGAGGATCAAGTCCTGCCGTTGGTTCATCCAATACAAGTACTTCAGGCTTCATGGCAAGCACACCAGCGATTGCTACTCTACGCATTTGCCCTCCTGAAAGTTCAAATGGTGAACGTTCCAAATAGCTTTCATCCAGTCCAACTTGTTCTAATGTTTCTTTTGCTAGTATCACCGCTTCTTCTTCACTGACACCAAAGTTTTTAGGACCGAAGGCAATATCTTTTGCCACTGTTTCTTCGAATAGCTGTGCTTCTGGAAACTGAAAGACGATGCCGACTTTTTTTCGGATAGGCTTTAGATTTTTATTATCCGTATCTGGCTGAATGTCGCGTTCTCCAATATGGACGGTACCGCTTGTTGGCTTAACAAGCGCATTCAAATGTTGGAGTAAAGTTGATTTCCCGCTTCCGGTATGCCCTACTAATGCTGTATAACTGTTTTCTTTGATCGTCATATTGATGTCAAATAAGGCCCGTTGTTCAAATGGTGTATTCGGCTGATAAGTGAAGTCTACTTGTTCAAAACGGATGTCCATAACCAATCCACCATCCTTTCTTCTGTCATATATTCACTTGGCACATCTACCCCACGTTCTTTCAGTGCACGTTTCAGTTTTTCAGGAAATGGTAGATCTAGACCTAAATCGATCAGTTCAGGACCCGCAGAAAAGATTTCTTTTGGTGTACCTTCACGGACAAGTTCTCCTTGCCTCATCACTAGTATCCGATTGGCATTAGCTGCCTCATCAATATCATGAGTGATAGATATAACGGTCAATTGACTTTCTTCTTTGATCTTCTTGATCGTAGAAATCACTTCTTCACGGCCTTCTGGATCTAGCATACTTGTTGCTTCATCTAAAATAATGATATCAGGTCGTAAGGCAACCACGCCGGCAATAGCAACACGCTGTTTTTGTCCTCCTGATAAACGAGCAGGCTCGCGTGTAGCAAACTCAGCCATTCTAACTTTCTCAAGTGCATCTTTCACACGTATCAGCATTTCTTCTCTGGGAATCCCTTGATTTTCAAGACCAAACGCAACGTCATCTTCTACTGTCGAACCAACGAACTGATTGTCTGGATTTTGAAAAACCATTCCAACCATTTGCCGGATCGTCCAAATGTTTTCTTCATCCAATACTTGATTTCCGACTTTCACGACCCCTGATTCTGGCAGAAGTAGCCCATTGATTGTTTTGGCAAGTGTCGATTTTCCTGAACCGTTGTGTCCAATAATAGCGATCCACTCACCTTTATCAATTGTAAAGGAGACATCTTTCAATGCGGGGCGAAGATCATCTGGCTGGTATTTGTAATTTATTTTCTCTAATTCAATAATTGGCTCCATGATTACTCCTTCTTCATCCTAAAGTTCCTACTAACACTATCAAAAAAAGACAAAATTTTCAATTATTTCTCGCTTAAAATGTTTTTTTATGCCTTCAAGCAGAGCTGTCATGACAGTTAATTAAAGGTATAAAAAAACACTTTATGATGAGTGCTTACTCCCCAAGCGATATTCGCTTGAGGAGCAGCGCTGAGCTAGACTCGGAAAAATATCTTCCAACATCATAACACTCTAAAAGAATCATCTATAAAGTGATGTTATTAGTGTGATTTTAGACAAGTTCTAAGACAACCATTGGTGCACCATCACCGCGTCTTGGTTCTGTCTTCAAAATGCGTGTGTATCCGCCTTGACGTTCTGCGTAACGAGGTACAATATCGTTGAATAGTTTTTGTAAAGCTGATTCAATGACGATGTCCTCATTTTCTTCACGCACGCTGGCAACTTCATTACGTACGAAAGCCGCAGCTTGACGACGTGCATGCAAATCTCCGCGTTTACCTAAAGTGATCATTTTTTCTGCAGTTGAGCGAACTTCTTTCGCACGAGCTTCAGTAGTCACAATACGTTCGTTGATTAATAAATCAGTTGTTAAATCACGCAACATCGCTTTACGTTGGCTAGATGTGCGTCCTAGTTTACGATAACTCACGTTGGTTTCCCTCCTTCGTAAAAGGTTTTAATCTTCTTTACGTAAACCTAAACCTAAGTCGTGCAATTTTGCTTTAACTTCTTCTAATGATTTACGTCCTAAGTTACGGACTTTGATCATTTCAGGCTCAGATTTATTTGTAAGTTCTTGTACAGTATTGATTCCTGCACGTTTCAAACAATTGTAAGAGCGAACAGACAAGTCTAACTCTTCGATCGTCATTTCCAACATTTTTTCTTTTTGTGTTTCTTCTTTTTCGACCATGATTTCAGCATTTTTTGCTTCATCAGTTAAGTTCACAAAAATATCCAAATGTTCAGTCATGATTTTCGCAGATAAACTCATTGCTTCCAACGGTTCGATTGAACCATCTGTCCAAATCTCCATCGTCAATTTATCAAAATCTTCACGGTGTCCAACACGTGTGTTCTCAACTTGATAGTTCACACGACGAACAGGTGTGTAGATTGAATCGACTGGAAGAACGCCAATTGGCATATCTTCTTTTTTATTTTCATCTGCTTGAACATAACCACGTCCAGGTTTCACTGTTAAGCGAGCATGGAACGTAGCTCCTTCAGAGACACTACAGATGTACATATCTTTGTTAAGAATTTCTACATCACTATCAACGATAATATCGCCAGCAGTTACTGTAGCAGGTCCGGTAATATCGATTTCAAGGGTTTTTTCTTCTTGGCCATACATTTTCAGCGCTAAGCCTTTAATGTTCAAGATGATTTGAGTGACGTCTTCTCTAACACCTTTGATGGTAGAGAATTCATGCAGTACACCATCGATTTGAATATTAGTGATGGCAGCACCTGGCAAAGAAGATAATAAAATACGACGTAGGGAATTCCCTAAAGTAGTCCCATACCCTCTTTCAAGAGGTTCAACGATGAACTTGCCATAATCTTTTTCTTCATCAATTTTTGCGATTCTTGGTTTTTCGAACTCAATCATTCTTATCTTTACCCCTTTCAAAACGAAAAGTGTCTTGTTCAATGACGTTACTGATAAAACTCAAAATGAGCGGCACTCATTAAACACGACGGCGTTTTGGAGGGCGGGCACCATTATGAGGAACTGGAGTCACGTCACGAATTGCAGTCACTTCTAAACCTGTAGCTTGTAATGAACGAATTGCTGCTTCACGTCCAGAACCAGGTCCTTTAACTGTTACTTCAACAGTCTTTAATCCGTGTTCCATTGCTGCTTTTGTAGCAGTTTCTGCTGCCATTTGAGCGGCAAAAGGAGTTGATTTTTTGCTTCCTTTGAAACCTAATGAACCAGCTGATGACCACGCTAATGCATTTCCGTGAGTATCAGTGATCATGATGATAGTGTTATTGAATGTAGAATGGATATGTGCAATACCTGCTTCTATATTCTTCTTCACACGGCGTTTACGATTCACTTTTTTTGCTGCCATGAAGTTTTAACCTCCTTCACTTAAGAATTATTTTTTCTTGCCAGCGATAGCGCGAGCTGGGCCTTTACGAGTACGTGCATTGTTTTTCGTGTTTTGTCCACGAACAGGCAATCCACGGCGATGACGGATTCCACGGTAAGAACCGATTTCCATCAAACGTTTGATGTTCAAGTTCACTTCACGACGAAGATCCCCTTCAACTTTTAATTTATCTACTTCTGCACGGATAGCATCTGTTTGTTCATTCGTTAATTCACGAACGCGAACATCTTCAGATACACCAGCATCAGCTAAGATCTTTTTAGCAGTAGTGTTACCAATACCATAGATATAAGTAAGTGAAACTACCACACGTTTATCACGAGGAATATCTACTCCTGCAATACGAGCCATATTTATAGCACCTCCAATTATCCTTGACGTTGTTTATGTTTTGGATTTGCTGGGCAAATCACCATAACGCGTCCTTTACGACGAATTACTTTACAATGTTCGCACATTGGTTTTACTGATGGTCTTACTTTCATGATAATACCTCCTGTAGTTTTACGGAGTACAATTATTTAAAGCGATAAGTAATACGGCCACGGTTAAGATCGTATGGAGACAATTCAACCGTTACTTTGTCACCAGGTAAGATACGGATGTAATGCATACGAATTTTACCTGAAACAGTAGCAAGAACTTGGTGTCCGTTTTCTAGTTCAACTTTAAACATTGCATTCGGCAAAGTTTCGACGACTGTACCTTCGACTTCAATCATATCTTCTTTTGCCACGCACAGTACCTCCTTGTACTTGTTTCGCATTTTCACACGATAAAATGGCGGAAACTGCAGTTCCCACCTCAAAATTCTCAAAATGGATCATCTAGAGGATTCTCTAGAAGTCGGACTGACATATTCTATCATAATTTATTGAACTTGACAAGAGTAACTGCATAATGCAAGTCGGCTACGGGCAATCGTGCTATTTTTCAATGATTTTTTGTACATCTGCAAATACAGCATCGATTTCACGAGCACCATCAATAGTGTTTAGCAAACCTTGTTCTTTATAATAAGCCAAGATTGGTTCACTATTTTTGATGTTGATAGCCAGACGATTTTTAACCGTCTCAGGTTTATCATCTTCTCTTTGATAGAATTCATGCCCACCGCAACGATCACATGTGTCTTCAACTTTTGTAGGGTTGAAAATTTTATGGTAAGTTGCTCCACAATTGCTGCAGATAAATCGGCCGGCTAGACGTTCGACCAAGATTTCTTCACCAACATGGATATCGATGACAGCATCAATTTTTTTATTCAAATCTTTTAGCATTACGTCCAGAGCTTTTGCTTGATCTAGTGTACGTGGAAAGCCGTCTAATAAGAAGCCTTTCTCTGTATCTGGTTCAGCTAATCGCTCTTTCACGATTCCATTTGTTACTTCATCAGGAACTAATGCACCTTTATCCATATAAGACTTTGCTTCCAGGCCAAGAGCTGTTTCGTTTTGCATCGCTGCGCGGAACATATCTCCTGTTGAGATGTGCGGAATACCATAAGCGTCAATGATTTTTTCAGCTTGTGTTCCTTTACCTGCGCCTGGCAGCCCCATTAAAATGAGGTTCATTGTTTTCCCTCCTAATAAATGTGTGAGAACGTGTGTTGAGGAAGAACCTCAACACGCTTTCTTACTCAATGAATCCAACATATTTACGTTTCAGCATTAAGCCTTCTAACTGTTTCGCAGTTTCTAAAGCTACACCGATAACGATCAGTAAGCTTGTACCGCCTAATCCGATTGATTGTGGAAGATCCCAAACCATTTGAGCAATGATTGGAAGCAATGCCACTAAACCAAGGAAGACTGCACCAACTGTACTTAAACGCATCAGTAATCTTGAGACATACTCTTCAGTCCCCTTACCAGGGCGTACGCTTGGTATATAACTTCCTTGCTTTTGCAAGTTTTCCGCTAATTTCTCAGGGTTTACTTGTACAAAGGCGTAGAAGAAAGTGAAGGCAACGATCAGAATCGTATAAATCGTAGCACCAGGTGCTGTATTATAGTTAAAGATCTCCATCATCACTTTATACCAGTTTTCAGAACCGAATCTACCACTCAATGCTTGTAAAACAGCATTTGGCGTAGCAATAAACGAACTAGCAAAGATAACTGGAATAACTCCAGCTGCATTTACTTTCAACGGCAGATAGCTGCTTGTAGGCGCGCCAGCGACACGTTTCGTATATTGGATCGGGATCTTGCGTTCAGCTTGTTGGAAAAATGTTACGAATGTCACGATCAATAAGACCGCTACTAATAAAATGGCCACAAAAATAGCAGATTTCCATATGTCTGAAGGATCGATATTTATAAAGTAATCTTCATAAATTTCTCTGATACTTTCAGGCAATCTAGAAATGATACCTGCAAAAATGATCATTGATACGCCATTTCCGATACCTTTTTCTGTGATCTGTTCTCCTAGCCAAGTAACAAACATCGTACCGGCTGTTAGAATCAAACCGATCGTTACGTAAGTTGCTACGTTAGGATTATTCACGAAACCTAATTGAGCGTATTGGTTGAATCCAGCAGTGATACCGACAGATTGGATAAATGCCAATACTAATGTCAGATATCGAGTGGCTTGATTCAATTTTTTACGACCCACTTCCCCTTGTTTCGACCATTCAACAAATCGAGGCACGATGTCCATTTGAAGAAGCTGAATGACGATAGAAGCAGTAATGTATGGTGAAACCCCCATTGAGAAAATGGAGAAGTTTTGCATCGCACTACCACTTACCAAGTTCAACATGTTGAAAAATGGCAAAGAAGAAAGGTTTTGCAATGAAGCAGCATTTACGCCTGGTACAGTGATATGTGCACCTAGGCGAAATACAAACAACACAAATACAGTAAATAGGATTTTTGATCTAATGTCTTTTACTTTAAAAGCATCTTTTAATAGTCTAAACATTAGATCACCTCGATTGATCCACCAGCCGCTTCAATTGCTTCTTGAGCTGCTTTAGAGAATTTTGCTGCTTTCACAGTTAATTTCTTGTTTAGTTCCCCGTTAGCTAATACTTTGATTCCAGCTTTTTCGTTTTTCACGATTCCAGCTTCAACTAAGGCAACAGGAGTTACTTCAGCTCCGTCTTCAAAGCGGTTCAATACATCAAGATTGATGACTGCATAGTCTTTACGGTTCACGTTTGTGAATCCTCGTTTTGGTAAACGACGGAACAATGGTGTTTGTCCCCCTTCAAATCCTAAACGCACACCACCGCCTGAACGGGCTTTTTGTCCTTTTTGTCCGCGTCCGGCAGTTTTTCCGTTACCAGATGAAGTACCACGACCAACACGGTTACGTACTTGGCGTGAACCTTCAGCAGGTTTTAATTCATGAAGTTTCATAGGTTTGGCACCTCCTTAATATTCTAGTTCTGATTTTTTTAATTAAACTTCTTCAACGTCCACTAGGTGAGAAACAGTATTGATCATGCCTTTAATTGCTTCATTAGAAGGCTTAACCACTGAACTGTTAATCTTTGTAAGACCTAACGCTTTAACTGTATCGCGTTGGTTTTGAGGACGTCCGATAATACTGCGTTTTAAAGTAACTTTTAATTCAGCCATTATTGTTGTCCTCCTTATCCGATTAATTCTTCAACTGATTTGCCGCGAAGTTCTGCAACTTCTTCTGCACGTTTCAATTGTTTCAAACCTTCAACTGTTGCGCGAACAACGTTGATTGGTGTATTTGAGCCTAAAGATTTAGAAGTGATATCTGCTACCCCAGCTAATTCTAATACGGCACGAACTGGTCCGCCAGCAGCAACCCCAGAACCTTCTACAGCAGGTTTCATTAGGATTCTACCACCACTAAAAGCACCGATTACTTCGTGTGGGATTGTTGAACCAACCATAGGTACTTCAACTAAGTTTTTCTTCGCATCTTCAATTGCTTTACGGATTGCTTCAGGAACTTCTTGAGCTTTACCTGTACCAAATCCTACGTGTCCGTTTTTGTCACCGACAACAACTAAAGCAGCAAAACGTAGACGACGTCCACCTTTAACAACTTTTGTTACACGGTTAATTGCAACAACGCGGTCTTCTAATTCCAAATGTTTTGGATCGATATAAACCATGAATGGTATTCCTCCTTCTTCTAAAATTCTAGTCCATTTTCGCGAGCAGCTTCAGCTAAAGCTTGCACACGGCCATGGTAAAGGTATCCACCACGGTCAAAGACTACTACTTTAATGCCTTTTTCAGCTGCACGTTCAGCAACTAGTTTACCGACAGCTTGTGCTGCTTCTGTTTTTGTTCCACCTGAAATTTCTTTATCCAAGGTAGAGGCACTTGCTAGCGTTACACCCGCTACGTCATCAATAATTTGAGCGTAGATGTTTTTGTTAGAACGAAAAACGTTCAAGCGTGGGCGCTCAGCAGTACCAGAGATATTGTTACGTACACGACGATGTCTCTTTTGACGTGTTTTGTTCTTATCTGGTTTTGTAATCACAATTGTCACCTCTTTATTTTTATTGTACTACTATTTCAAGCAGTAAATACGTTTCGAAAAATAGAAGCTGCGGCACAAGTAAAAATTTATTTTTTTGAAGGTAAACTTCAGCCAAATGCCTTTTTCCTGCTGCTGGCTTCTATGCAATTTTTCTAAACGATTATTTACCAGTTTTACCTTCTTTACGGCGTACATATTCGCCAACATAACGAATACCTTTACCTTTATAAGGTTCTGGAGGACGAGTTCCGCGAATATTTGCAGCTAATTCGCCAACTTCTTCTTTGTTCGCACCTTTAACAATTACTTGTGTGTTAGCTGGTACTTCAACAGTTACTCCAGCTGGTGGTGTGATTTCTACTGGATGTGAGTAACCAACGTTCAATACAAGTTTTGATCCTTGTAATTGTGCACGGTACCCAACCCCGATTAGTTCTAACGCTTTTTGGAAACCTTCGCTGACACCTACAACCATGTTGTTGAAGTTCGCACGAGTTGTTCCATGAATTGTTTTCATTTCTTTACTGTCGTTTGGACGAGTGAAAGTCACTTCGTTTCCTTCGATATTCATTTTGATATCTGCTGAGAAAGTACGAGTCAATTCACCTTTTGGTCCTTTAACTGTAACGTTGTTTCCTTCTTGAGTAACTGTTACTCCTTCAGGGATAACAACGACTTTATTTCCGATACGGCTCACTTAAAGACACCTCCTTGTAGATTCTACTTGATTACCATACGTAAGCGATAACTTCGCCGCCGATATTTTTTTCACGAGCTTCTTTATCAGTGACAACACCTTCAGAAGTCGAAATGATTGCGATACCTAAACCGTTCAATACTTTTGGTACTTCGTCAGCTTTGACATAAGCACGCAAACCTGGTTTAGAGATACGTTTTAAGTTTGTGATAACACGTTCGCCGTTTTTACCAAATTTTAGGAAAACACGGATCACGCCTTGTTTGTCATCTTCGATGTATTCAACATCACGAACGAAACCTTCACGTTTCAAGATTTCAGCGATGTCACGTTTAATTTTTGATGCAGGTACTTCTAAAGACTCATGTTTAACCATGTTTGCGTTACGGATACGAGTTAGAAAATCTGCAATTGGATCTGTCATGACCATTGATCTTTTACCTCCTTCTTATGCGAATTTACTTTTTACCAGCTAGCTTTCTTCACGCCGGGAATTTGACCTTTATAGGCAAGTTCGCGGAAGCAAATACGGCAAAGATGGAACTTACGATAAACTGAATGTGGACGTCCGCAACGTTCGCAACGAGTATAAGCTTGTGTTGAAAATTTTGCAGGACGTTTGTTTTTAGCAATCATTGATTTTTTAGCCACGTAGTTCGCCTCCTTTAATTATTTTTGGAATGGCATGCCTAATTGTGTCAACAACTCACGAGATTCTTCATCAGAGTTTGCTGTTGTTACAATAACGATGTCCATACCACGTACTTTATCTACTAAATCATAATCTACTTCTGGGAAGATCAATTGTTCTTTAATACCTAAAGTATAGTTTCCACGACCGTCAAAGGCTTTTTTACTTACACCATGGAAGTCACGTACACGTGGTAGTGAAACTGAAACCAATTTGTCTAAGAATTCGTACATTCTTTCTCCGCGCAATGTAACTTTTGCACCAATTGGCATTCCTTCACGTAAACGGAATCCAGCGATTGATTTTTTAGCTTTTGTAATCATTGGTTTTTGACCAGTGATCAAAGTTAATTCTTCAACTGCTTTATCTAAGTTTTTAGCGTTTGATACCGCATCACCAACACCCATGTTGATGACGATTTTTTCAACTTTAGGTGTTTGCATAACAGAGCTATAGTTAAATTTTTCCATCAATGATGGAGTTACTTCTTTAAGATATTTTTCTTTTAGGCGGTTCATTCAGTAAGACCCTCCTTCCTTAAACTTTTATTTATCTAAAACTTCACCGGTTTTTTTAGAAACACGGACTTTTTTGCCGTCTACTTCTTTGTAGCCAACTCGGCCAGCTACACCAGTAGAGTCAACCACCATCACGTTAGAAACATGAATTGGCGCTTCCATCTCAACAATTCCACCTTGAGGAGCAGCTTGAGAAGGTTTTTGGTGTTTTTTAACGACATTTACACCTTCGACAATAACTTTATCTTTTTTCGGGAACGCTGCTAGTACAACGCCTTCTTTGTTTTTGTCTTTTCCAGTGATAACTTTAACTTTATCGCCTTTTTTAACAAACATAACTGTTTCGCACCTCCTTTGATAAGTGTCTCAAGATTATAAAACTTCTGGTGCTAGTGAAACGATCTTCATGAAGTTGTTTTCACGTAGTTCACGTGCAACTGGCCCAAAGATACGTGTTCCACGAGGGCTTTTATCATCACGAATAATCACTGCAGCATTTTCATCAAATTTAATATATGAACCGTCTGTACGACGAGCTCCTGATTTTGTTCGAACGATAACGGCTTTAACGACGTCACCTTTTTTGACAACCCCACCTGGCGTTGCTTGTTTAACCGTAGCAACGATCACATCACCGATGTTAGCAGTTTTACGACCAGATCCACCAAGGACTTTGATCGTCAAAATTTCACGTGCGCCTGAGTTATCAGCGACTTTTAAACGACTTTCTGCTTGGATCACGTTGTGTATCCTCCTTTCAGATTTTGCATTCAATCTATATAGGAAAATCTCGTGTTATTAGATAATAACTGCTTCTTCGACTACTTCCAACAAACGGAAACGTTTTGTAGCTGATAATGGACGAGTTTCCATAATTCTCACGATGTCGCCAACTTTTGCTGTGTTGTTTTCATCATGCACTTTGTATTTCTTAGAATAGTTCATGCGTTTGCCATAGATAGGGTGGTTTTTCTTTGTTTCGACAGCAACGGTAATTGTTTTATCCATTTTGTCTGAAACCACGCGACCTTGATAAACTTTGCGTTGATTTCTTCCTTCAGTCATACGCTTAATGGCCTCCTTCCATAATTACTTAGCTTGTTCACGCAACACAGTTTTGATGCGTGCAATCGATTTACGTACTTCTTTAATACGTGCAGTGTTTTCTAATTGACCTGTTGCTAATTGGAATCTAAGATTAAACAATTCTTCTTTTAATTGTTTTTCTTGATCAAGCATTTCGGCAGTGGTTAATTCTCTGATTTCTTTAACCTTCATTCGATTCACCACCCATTTCCTCACGTTTTACGATCTTAGTTTTCATTGGTAATTTGTGAGAAGCTAGACGTAACGCTTCACGAGCTACTTCTTCAGGAACGCCTGCGATTTCAAACATGATTTTACCACGTTTTACTGGTGCAACCCATCCTTCAGGTGCCCCTTTACCAGAACCCATACGTACCCCAATTGCTTTGGCAGTATAAGATTTGTGAGGGAAAATTTTAATCCATACTTTCCCACCACGTTTCATGTAACGAGTCATTGCGATACGAGCAGCTTCGATTTGGCGGTTTGTGATCCAATGTGAATCAACAGCTTGCAAACCGTATTCACCGAATGCTACTTCTTTTCCGCCTTTAGCTTCCCCGCGCATTTTTCCGCGGAATTCACGACGGTGTTTTACACGTTTAGGTACTAACATGATTATTTCCCTCCTTTCTCAGTGTTTTTTTTAGTTGGAAGAATTTCTCCACGATAGATCCACACTTTAACTCCTAGTTTTCCGTATGTTGTATCTGCTTCTTCCCATGCGTAATCAATGTCCGCACGTAAAGTATGAAGAGGAACAGTTCCCTCTGAGTATCCTTCTGAACGAGCGATATCTGCTCCGTTTAGACGACCAGATACTTGAGTTTTGATCCCTTGAGCGCCAGCACGCATTGAGCGTTGGATCGCTTGTTTTTGAGCGCGACGGAAAGCAACACGGTTTTCTAATTGACGTGCGATTCCTTCACCTACTAATTTTGCATCTAGATCTGGTTTTTTGATTTCCACGATGTTGATGTGGATTCTTTTACCAGTTAATTTGTTTAATTCTTTTCTTAGGCTTTCGACTTCAGAACCGCCTTTACCAATAACCATACCTGGTTTAGCTGTGTGAATTGAAATGTTTACGCGACCTGTTGCACGTTCGATTTCAACTGTTGATACAGCAGCATCAGCAAGTTTAGTTGAAATAAATTTACGGATTCTTAAATCTTCGTGTAAGAACTCAGCATACTCTTTTTCAGCATACCATTTAGCATCCCAGTCGCGGATGATGCCTACACGCATTCCAATTGGATGTACTTTTTGACCCACTGATTATCCCTCCTTATTTTTCTGATACGACTACCGTGATATGACTTGTACGTTTGTTGATTGGAGAAGCTGATCCTTTTGCACGAGGACGGAAACGTTTCATTGTAGGTCCTTCGTTAACAAAAGCTTCGGTTACTACCAAGTTTTCAACATCTAAGTCAAAGTTATTTTCTGCATTCGCAACTGCTGACATCAATACTTTTTCAATGATTCCAGCAGATTTGTTTGGTGTGAATTTCAAGATTGAAATTGCATCTGCGACACTTTTACCTCTGATAAGGTCAATTACTAAACGGGCTTTTCGAGGTGAAGTGCGAACTGTTTTTGCAGTTGCTTTAGCTGATGTGATTTGTTCTGCCATTTGGATTTATCCTCCCCTCAAATTAGCGTTTCGTTTTCTTATCGTCAGCAGCATGTCCACGATAAGTTCTTGTAGGTGCAAATTCACCTAATTTGTGTCCTACCATGTCTTCTTGGATGTAAACTGGTACATGTTTACGTCCATCATAAACTGCGATGGTATATCCAACAAAACTTGGGAAAACTGTTGAACGGCGTGACCAAGTTTTGATAACTTTTTTCTTTTCAACCCCTGCTTGAGCTTCAACTTTTTTCATTAAATGCTCATCGACAAAAGGTCCTTTCTTTAAACTACGACCCATGGTGAACCTCCTCTCAAAATGTGCGACACATGGTCAAAGTAATTATTTATTTTTGCGACGACGAACAATAAGTTTGTCTGATTTAGCTTTTTTGTTACGAGTTTTGTAACCAAGAGCTGGTTGACCCCAAGGAGAAACTGGTGCTTTACGTCCGATAGGAGCTTTACCTTCACCACCACCGTGTGGGTGATCATTAGGGTTCATTACGCTACCACGTACAGTTGGGCGTTTACGCATCCAACGAGAGCGTCCAGCTTTACCGATGTTGATTAATTCGTGTTGTTCGTTACCTACAGAACCGATTGTTGCGCGGCATGCAGCTAAGATCATACGAACTTCACCAGAGTTCAAGCGGATCAATACGTATTTGCCTTCTTTACCAAGTACTTGAGCACTTGTACCAGCAGAACGGATCAATTGTCCACCTTTACCAGGTTTCATTTCAATGTTGTGGATAACAGTACCAACTGGAATGTTTTCTAATGGAAGAGCATTTCCGACTTTGATATCTGCTTCTGGACCTGAAACAAGTTTCATACCCACTTCTAGTCCTTTAGGTGCTAAGATGTAAGCTTTCACTCCATCTTCATAGTGTACTAACGCGATGTTAGCTGAACGGTTTGGATCATATTCGATCGTTTGAACAGTTGCAACAACGTTGTCTTTGTTACGTTTGAAGTCGATCACGCGATATTGGCGTTTGTGTCCGCCACCTTGATGACGTACAGTGATGCGGCCGTTGTTGTTACGTCCAGCATGGTTTTTCAATGGTTGTAACAATGATTTTTCAGGTGTTGATGTTGTGATTTCAGCAAAATCAGAACCTGTCATGTTACGACGACCATTTGAGGTAGGTTTGTACTTTTTAATCGCCACGTTTTTCCCTCCTAATTTAATGAGTTATCTATTAGTGCTTATTCAGCAGCTTCGAATAATTGGATTTCTTTTGAATCTTCAGTCAATGTAACGATCGCTTTGCGACGTTTTTTTGTATATCCTGCATATTTGCCCATACGTTTGAATTTCGCACGTACGTTCACGATGTTCACGTTTTTGACTTTAACGTCAAAAGCAGCTTCTACCGCTTGTTTTACTAAAGTTTTGTTTGCGCGAGTGTCCACTTCAAAAGTGTATTTCTTGTCATCCATGGCAAGCATTGATTTTTCAGTGATCACTGGGCGTTTGATTACGTCTAGTAAGTTCATTATGCAAGCACCTCCTCAATTTGAGTAAGAGCAGTTTGTGTTGCTAACACTTTTGTATTTGATACAACGTCTAGCACACTCACATTATCAGAAGTTACTACAGAAACGTTTGGTAAGTTACGTGCTGATAAAGCAGCAAAGTCGTTACCTTTTTCTAGAACAACCAATACTTTAGAGTCGATAGATAAGTTAGCAAGAACTTGTTTGAATTCTTTTGTTTTTGGTGCGTCGAAGTTCAAGCCTTCGATTGCTACCAAGTTGTTTTCAGCAACTTTTTCTGACAATACAGATTTCATTGCTAAACGACGAACTTTTTTAGGAAGTTTGTAGCTGTAAGAACGTGGTGTTGGTCCAAAGACTACGCCACCTCCACGCCATTGTGGTGAGCGGATAGATCCTTGACGTGCACGACCTGTTCCTTTTTGACGCCATGGTTTACGTCCACCGCCACGAACAGCGCTACGGTTTTTAACCGCGTGTGTTCCTTGTCTTAATGACGCACGTTGCATTACGATTGCATCGTAAACAACACTTTCATTAGGTTCAATTCCGAAGATTTCTTCGTTAAGTGTGATTTCACCGTTTTGGCTTCCATCTTGTTTGAATAATGCTACATTCGGCATTCCTTAGTTCCTCCTTTCTTCCTACAATTATTTAGCTTTCACAGCTGATTTGATAGTGATTAAAGATTTTTTCGCTCCAGGAACATTACCTTTGATTAAGATAACATTTCTTTCTGCATCTACACGTACAACTTCCAAGTTTTGGATAGTTACGCGGTTGCCACCCATACGGCCAGCAAGACGTTTGTTTTTGAATACACGGTTAGGTGCAACTGGACCCATTGACCCAGGACGGCGATGGTAACGAGAACCGTGAGCCATTGGTCCGCGGCTTTGTCCATGGCGTTTGATAACCCCTTGGAATCCTTTACCTTTCGTAGTACCTGTTACATCAATAATGTCTCCTGCTTGGAAAACATCTACTGTAATTTCTTTTCCTACTTCATATTCTCCTAGCTCAACATTTTTGAATTCACGAATGAAGCGCTTAGGAGCCGTGTTTGCTTTTGCAACATGACCTTTCGCAGGTTTGTTTGATAAAACTTCACGCATATCTTGGTAACCAACTTGAATAGCTTCGTAGCCATCCGTTTCCATTGTTTTCACTTGTAGTACTACGTTTGGCGTAGCTTCTACAACAGTAACTGGAATTAATTCACCAGATTCAGTGAAGATTTGTGTCATTCCCACTTTTTTCCCTAAGATTCCTTTGGTCATGAGTACACCTCCATTATTTTTGTTTTAGTTTTATAATTTGATTTCGATGTTTACACCAGATGGTAAGTCTAGCTTCATCAAAGCATCAACAGTTTTTGGTGTTGGGTTCACAATGTCGATAAGACGTTTGTGTGTACGCATTTCGAATTGTTCGCGTGAATCTTTGTATTTATGAGTCGCACGGATGATTGTGTAAAGACTGCGTTCAGTTGGTAATGGAATTGGACCAGACACGCTAGCTCCAGTTCTTTTTGCAGTTTCCACGATTTTATCCGCTGATTGATCTAAAATACGGTGTTCATACGCTTTTAAACGGATACGAATTTTTTGTTTTGCCATCTTGTTCCCTCCTTCGCCTATTTTGAAAAGTAGACATAGCTCCACGAAAATTTCCGTCACGCTCGTTCGTGGCAAAGCGTCCGGGCGTGTCGCAACCTCTCGTTTCTTAGCCGACGAAATCAATCTGATTACGTCTGTGCAATTCACTAAAGTAAACGCACCTTTGTCATTATAATATATATAAACTCACAACGCAAGGCTTTTTCTTGTAAAAAATATTTTGTTTTCATAAAGTTTCATTTAGAAAACACTAACTCTTTTATTTCGCGTTCCTTCTATTATAATGCCCTGTCTTTTCTTTCCTGAGCCTGCAATAAATAAAAAAGCTCGGAACAAAGATCCTGAGATCTTCATTCCGAGCGATTACGTCCGAATAAATGTTGCTTAGTTTTGCTTAATTCAATTAAGCTTTGATTTCTGTAACGACACCGGCACCAACTGTACGTCCGCCTTCACGGATTGAGAATTTAGTACCGTTTTCGATAGCGATTGGGTGGATTAATTCAACTTCCATTGTTACGTTGTCGCCAGGCATAACCATTTCAGTTCCTTCTGGTAATTCAACAACACCTGTTACGTCAGTTGTACGGAAGTAGAATTGTGGACGGTAGTTAGTGAAGAATGGAGTGTGACGTCCACCTTCTTCTTTTGTCAACACGTATACTTCTGCAGAGAATTTTGTATGAGGTGTGATTGTACCTGGTTTAGCCAAAACTTGTCCACGTTGGATGTCTTCACGTGCAACACCACGTAGTAAAGCACCAATGTTGTCTCCAGCTTCAGCGTAGTCTAACAATTTACGGAACATTTCAACACCAGTAACTGTTGTTTTTGAAGTTTCTTCAGAAATACCAACAACTTCAACTTCGTCACCAACGCGAACTTGTCCACGTTCCACACGACCTGTAGCAACAGTACCACGACCAGTAATTGAGAACACGTCTTCAACTGGCATCATGAATGGTTTGTCGTTTTCACGTTCTGGAGTTGGGATGTATTCGTCAACTGCAGCCATTAATTCAAGAATTTTTTCTTCGTATGAAGCGTCGCCTTCTAGAGCTTTCAAAGCTGAACCAGCAACTACAGGAACATCGTCACCAGGGAATTCGTATTCTGTTAATAGGTCACGAACTTCCATTTCAACTAATTCTAGTAATTCTTCGTCATCAACCATGTCTACTTTGTTCAAGAATACAACGATGTAAGGAACACCAACTTGACGAGACAATAGGATGTGTTCACGAGTTTGAGGCATAGGGCCATCAGCAGCAGAAACTACCAAGATAGCTCCGTCCATTTGAGCAGCACCAGTGATCATGTTTTTAACGTAGTCCGCGTGTCCTGGGCAGTCAACGTGAGCATAGTGACGTGCGTCAGTTTCGTACTCAACGTGAGCTGTTGAGATTGTGATTCCGCGTTCGCGTTCTTCTGGAGCACCATCGATTTGATCGTAAGCCATAGCTTGGCCGCCGTTTTTCTTAGATAGTACAGTTGTGATTGCAGCTGTTAATGTAGTTTTACCATGGTCAACGTGTCCGATAGTACCAATGTTAACGTGTGGTTTAGAACGGTCAAATTTTTCTTTTGCCATTTTAAAATGTCCTCCTAAAAATACAATATATTTTTTATTTGTCTGATAGGTATATGATGTACACGAGGTACACCACATGCCCATATCATCGATAATTATTTTACACGAAACTATATTAAAAATATAGTCTCTTTGGATAATCTCTTTGCAGGACTATCCGGTTTTAAGAAATTATTCAGCTTTTCCGCCGTTTTTCTTAATGATTTCTTCTTGTACTGATTTTGGTACATCTTCGTAGTGGTCAAATGTCATTGTAAATGTACCACGACCTTGAGTAGCAGAACGAAGAGTTGTAGCATAACCAAACATTTCAGCAAGTGGAACCATCGCACGAACAACTTGTTGGCCGCCAGCGCGAGCTTCCATACCTTCAACACGTCCACGACGAGCAGTTACGTGACCCATAACATCACCTAAGTAATCTTCAGGGATAACAACTTCTACAGCCATGATTGGTTCAAGGATTACTGGATTAGCTTTCTTAGCTGCTGCACGTAATGCCATAGAAGCAGCAACACGGAAGGCAGTTTCATTTGAATCGACATCATGGTATGAACCATCGTAAAGTTTAGCTTTGATATCTACTAATGGATAGCCAGCTAAGACACCATTTTCCATAGCATCTTTCAAACCAGTTTCAACAGCTGGAATGTATTCACGAGGAACAACCCCACCAACGATCGCATTTTCAAATTCGAAACCAGCACCTTCTTCGTTTGGTGTAAATTCGATCCATACGTGACCGTATTGACCTTTACCACCAGACTGACGTACAAACTTACCTTCGGCTTGAGTGCCAGCACGGAAAGTTTCACGGTAAGATACTTGAGGCGCACCTACGTTAGCTTCAACTTTGAATTCACGACGCATACGGTCAACGATGATATCTAAGTGAAGTTCACCCATACCAGCGATGATTGTTTCGCCTGTTTCCACGTTTGTTTCAGCACGGAAAGTAGGATCTTCTTCAGATAGTTTTTGTAAAGCCACACCCATTTTATCTTGGTCAGCTTTTGATTTAGGTTCAATAGCGACTTGGATAACTGGTTCTGGGAATTCCATTGATTCAAGAATAACTAGATTCTTTTCATCACATAGTGTGTCCCCAGTAGTTGTGTCTTTCAAACCAACAGCAGCAGCGATATCTCCAGCGTAAACTTCAGAGATTTCTGAACGAGAGTTGGCATGCATCTGTAGGATACGACCAACACGTTCGCGTTTGCCTTTTGTTGCGTTTTGTACGTATGAACCTGATTTTAAAACACCAGAGTACACACGGAAGAAAGTTAAACGACCTACGAATGGGTCAGTCATAACTTTAAATGCTAAAGCTGAGAAAGGAGCGCTGTCGTCTGCAGGACGTTCTACTTCTTCATCAGTTTTAGGGTCAATCCCTTTGATAGCTGGGATATCTAACGGTGATGGCAAGTAATCAAGAACAGCGTCCAATAGTAATTGAACCCCTTTGTTCTTAAATGCTGAACCACATAGTACTGGGTAGAATTCTACGTTAACTGTTGCGCGGCGGATACCTTCTTTTAACTCAGCTTCAGTGATTTCTTCACCTTCTAAGTATTTCAAAGTAAGTTCTTCATCAGTTTCAGCTACAGCTTCAACCAATTTTTCGCGCCATTCTTCAGCTAATTCGCGGTATTCTTCAGGAATTTCTGTTTCTTCGATCTCTGTTCCAAGATCGTTTGTATACATTTCAGCCTTCATTGTTACAAGGTCAATAATTCCTGTAAAGTCGTCTTCCGCACCAATTGGTAATTGGATTGGGTGAGCGTTTGCTTGCAAACGGTCATGTAAAGTTGATACTGAATATAAGAAGTCAGCACCGATCTTATCCATTTTGTTTGCAAATACGATACGAGGTACACCGTAAGTTGTTGCTTGACGCCAAACTGTTTCAGTTTGAGGTTCAACACCTGATTGTGCATCAAGAACAGTTACAGCACCATCAAGTACACGCAATGAACGTTCAACTTCAACTGTGAAGTCTACGTGTCCTGGTGTGTCGATGATGTTGATTCGGTGACCCTTCCATTGTGCTGTAGTAGCAGCAGAAGTGATCGTAATCCCACGTTCTTGTTCTTGTTCCATCCAGTCCATTTGTGAAGCTCCTTCATGAGTTTCACCAATTTTATGGATTTTACCAGTATAGTACAAGATACGTTCAGTAGCAGTCGTTTTACCAGCATCGATGTGGGCCATGATACCGATATTACGAGTGTTGTGTAAAGAAAATTCTCTGGTCATTCTCCTTGTTTCTCCTCTCTTTACTATCTAGTTGCTAAAAATAAGGACACTATCTGAGGTCGGCTTATAAAAGCCGACCAAACAGAGAGAATCTTACCAGCGATAGTGAGCAAACGCACGGTTGGCATCAGCCATTTTATGAGTGTCTTCACGTTTTTTAACAGAAGCACCTGTGTTGTTTGCAGCATCCATGATTTCTTTTGCTAAGCGTTCTTCCATTGTGTGTTCACCGCGCAAGCGAGCGTAGTTTACTACCCAACGAAGACCTAGAGTAACGCGGCGTTCAGGGCGAACTTCAACTGGTACTTGGTAGTTTGAACCCCCAACACGACGTGCTTTAACTTCAAGAACAGGTTGAACGTTTTTCATTGCTTGTTCAAACACTTCTAATGGATCGTTACCTGTAGATTCTTTGATCAAGTCAAAGGCATTATAGATAATGTTAGCTGCAATCCCGCGTTTTCCGTCAACCATTACACGGTTGATCAAGCGAGTTACTAATTTTGAGTTATAAATAGGATCTGGTAAAACATCACGTTTTGCAACAGGACCTTTACGTGGCATCCGTAACTCCTCCTTCCGAAATATTGTTCATAGTAATTACTTCTATATAATAGAAGCAAGTTTCATTTGTTTAATAATTAAAATTAAGCTTTAGGTTTTTTAGTTCCGTATTTAGAACGGCTTTGTTTACGGTCGTTAACACCAGCAGTATCTAAAGCACCGCGAACGATATGGTAACGTACCCCTGGTAAGTCTTTTACACGACCACCGCGTAATAATACAACACTGTGTTCTTGTAAGTTATGACCAATCCCTGGGATATAAGCAGTAACTTCAATTAAGTTTGACAAACGAACACGTGCATATTTACGTAAAGCTGAGTTCGGTTTTTTAGGTGTCATTGTACCCACACGAGTTGCTACCCCACGTTTTTGAGGTGAGTTTACGTTAGTTTGAGTTTTCTTAAAGCTGTTATATCCTTTGTTCAAAGCAGGTGAATTAGATTTTTCCACCTTTGATTTACGAGGTTTACGTACTAATTGGTTAATTGTAGGCATTCCTTGTTTCCTCCTTCCCACGATTTGCGTCTAGTTCCACACATCCAGGTGGTTCTTTTTTTGCGATAAAAAATAAATGCAATGTCTGCATCCTTATCAAATATGCTTTGATAAACAGTCAGCACGTTTCTTCACAGAAACCTGTAGATAAAGCACCTTTGTTAGAATATCACGAATGAAAAAACATGTCAACAAGAGATGTAAATTTTTTTGAAAAAGCTTTATTGCAATAAAAAAGAATGGTATCTTTTTGCCGTAAAGCACGCTAAAATAGTGAGGAAAGCACGAAGCTCAAATTAAAAAAAGGTGGATGCAAAGATGAATTTAAAACAATTAGCTGGCATTGAAGCCGCGAAATTCGTAAAGGACGGGATGATCGTTGGTCTCGGGACCGGTTCAACCGCCTATTATATGGTAGAAGAGATTGGTCGCCGTATGCGTGAAGAAGGATTACGTATCACAGGAGTCACTACTTCAAATGCGACAAAAGAACAGGCGGAAAAATTAGGAATACCGCTAAAGAGTATTGACGAAGTCCCAGTAGTCGATCTGACGATAGATGGTGCTGATGAAATCAGTGCTGATTTTCAAGGGATAAAAGGCGGCGGTGCTGCTTTGCTTTTCGAGAAAATAGTCGCTACGTACTCAAAAGAAACGATTTGGATCGTTGATTCTTCTAAATTAGTCCATAAACTTGGGAAGTTCCCACTCCCAGTTGAAGTCATCCCTTATGGCTCCCAACAGCTACTTCATATTTTTGACGAAAAAGGATTCCAACCTGTTTTGCGTACAGACGAAAACGGCGAAGTCCTAACCACAGATGGTGGTCATTATATCATTGATCTGCATCTAGAAGTTATTGAACAACCAGAAAGCTTAGCTACCTATTTAGATGAACTTGTTGGGGTAGTCGAACATGGACTTTTCCTAAATATGGTTTCAAAAGTTGTGGTAGGTTCAGAAAAAGGTGTTGAGATTCTTGATGCCATCCGCCATAAATAAAGAAAAACTGCTTGATTATCCAATAAAAAAAGACAGCGGAAAATTTGCGAAAAAACTATCTTTTTGACGTACTTTATGCTACATTTTTACTGTTATATCCAGTTAGAAAATCACTGCTAGAAAGGAATCACCATGAAAATTATTGGTTATGCACGCACAACCATAAATGATGTTGATTTAACAACTCAGGTTGAACAATTATCTGACTTTGGTTGTCAAGAAATTTTCCATGAGACATATGAAGTGGAACAAAACGATGCTACTGCTGTTCATTTGGAGTCAGTGATTGCTGACATGCAGCAAGGCGATGCACTAGTCGTCTGCCAACTTCATCGATTGGGCAAATCTACACGGCAATTAACAGAACTTACGCAATTATTCAAAGACCGCGGGCTGCACTTGATTAGCATTGATGAAGGAATCGATACGCGCGAAATGGGAAAAATCTATTTCCAATTGATGGAAAACCTGGCAAACATGGAGTGCGCATTGATCAAAGAACGTACATTAGTTGGATTAGATGAAGCTCGTAAAAAAGGAAAAATCGGCGGAAGACCAAAAATCGATGCAAAAACGATCAAAAAAATCCGACGTCTCTATTATGAAAAAAAAGAAACAATCCAATTTATTTCTTCAAAATGCGGTGTTTCAGTTGGAACATGTTATAAATATATCAATTTGCCTGAAAAAGAAATCGAGCAATTATGCATCTAATGCCTAAAAACGAACAGTGCTTTCGCAGCTGTTCGTTTTTTTATCTTCTCTACTCGTTTTCTCATAGAATCTTATCCAATTTTTCGATGGAAATCTCTTCCAAAAAATTGTACAATAAAACAGAACTGAAATTTTCAGAAATATAAACCTATCTTAAAGGAGAGCTAAACATGCCAAAATTAGTTTTTTCTCGTCACGGTCTTAGTGAATGGAATGCATTGAACCAATTTACTGGTTGGGCTGATGTAAACCTAGCACCAGAAGGAATCGAAGAAGCAAAAGAAGGCGGACGCAAAATCAAAGAAGCTGGAATCGAATTTGATGTTGCCTATACTTCTGTTTTAACTCGTGCAATCAAAACATGTAACTTGATCTTAGAATATTCAGATCAACTTTGGGTACCACAAATCAAATCATGGCGCTTGAACGAACGTCACTATGGTAAATTACAAGGTTTGAACAAAAAAGAAACAGCTGAAAAATACGGCGACGAACAAGTACACATCTGGCGTCGTTCTTACGATACTCTTCCTCCATTAATGGAAGAAACTGACGAAGGTTCTGCAGCAAACGACCGTCGTTACGCAATGTTAGACAAACGCGATATTCCTGGTGGCGAAAACTTGAAAGTGACATTAGAACGTGCTTTGCCATTCTGGCAAGATGAAATTGCTCCAGCATTACTAGACAACAAAACTGTTTTAGTAGCTGCACACGGTAACTCATTACGCGCTCTAGCTAAACATATCGAAGGTATCTCTGACGAAGACATCATGGATCTTGAAATCCCAACAGGTCAACCACTTGTTTATGAATTAAATGATGACTTAACAGTGGCTAAAAAATACTACCTATAATAGATACTCTATTGTAAATAAGACAGCCCTCTCACCTCCTATTATTGTAAGAGATGAAGGGGCTGTTTTTTTAGATATTGGAAGACGGTAGTCTTGGCTATCTAATGCGAATGACATCAATTTACATAATAACTATATGATTATAATAGTAAGTACTGTTTGAATAAACAAAAAATGAAGAGAGAAGGCGTAGCATTGAGAGAAAAAAGAATGTCTGACAATCATTCAGATGTGGAGCGAACATTTTTTGTAGAAACTTATTTAAATTTCATTCTTTTATCCTGTTTCTAAGAGGAAGTTTTCATTTGTATGAGCTATCACCACAACTCTCCATCTTTTCTTATGTTGCTAATAAATGAAGTTTAGATAAAAGTCAACCTCATAAAACTATTTTTTTATCATTTTTTTCTAATAATAAATGTTATATAGAAAAAAGTGTTTACACGACCGCTATTTTCTCGGTTATGATTAATTTGTGAGATACAGACAGACTACACGGCTGCATCTTACAAACAAAATCAAAAAATAAAAATATAGAGTGAGGAGATACAAGATGATCAAAAGTAATTTAAAAACAGTGATGGCAGCAGGTATGGTATTTTTGAGTTTAGGAGGATCCGTTTCGACATTCGCAACAAGTCTATCAACAACTGACTTCGTTAGTACAAGTAAACAGGCCATTGAGCAACAATTGTATATCCATAATGGTGACTTTAATGACGGGTTTGATCATTGGATCACTAGTGGCCAAGAGCCAAATAATCCCACACTTCAAACCGTTAATGGAAATAACTTTGCTTTAGCAAAAAATGGTGAAAATGTTCATCAATACGTGACATTAAAACCAAGTACCACGTATACATTTAGTTATGATGTTGCAGCAAGCGAATCAGCACCAGGACGTGTTGAATTAGGGATCATGAATCATGATGTCGGTTTTGATGTATTAGAGAGTAGTGAACATAAGAATGAGAACTGGGAACGTAGCAAACTTACTTTTACGACTCCAGACGATGAAAATACATACCTTATACGATTTGCTTCTACATGGAATGGTTGGGCGAAATATGACAATATCCAAGTGGAAACAGGCGTAACAGAAACAAACATGTTGTCTGTAGGGCGAGAAGGCTCTCAAGCATTTGCTTATTTAACATTGACACCTGAACTTTTTCACAATAATCAAGACAGATGGGTCGTTTACATTGATGGAAGATATCGTTTTGGAACATTTGACGGCACAGCATACTATAGCATTCCAAGAATAGTTGATGGTAATATTCAAATACGTCACGGAATTCCTGGAAAAGCAGGACAGCGAGTAGAAGTATATCGCCTACCAGGACGTCCTGGATCAGGCACCTCACTTGAGCACGCTGTATTATTCGAAACACTTATTATTGATGCAGACTTGATTTAAGTTGAATTTTTCATTCTTCAAGCATCATCACATGAGCAATTGAATGATTAAGGTATTCATCTAGACGAAGCCACCAACAGGAGATGACTCATTTGTCACATCCTGTTGGTGGCCTAGTTCGGAACAGAAAGAGCGTAACTTGCTTCTTTCTGTTCTTTTTTATTTGATTAAGATTGTGCCATTCGTCTGCAATTTAAAAGGGATGTCGATTCACATTTTAGACATTCAAATGGTTGACTTTAGGAGGACTCTCGAAGTAACTGAAGCAACGGTTGTCATTGATTTCAGGTTATGTGAGACAGTTTCTGCAAAAAAATGTGACTGCCAAATTTCTATTAATAGAAGTTTAGGCAGTCACACTTTCTTGCTATTTAGCTATTACTTTACCATTGAATCGCCGTTTCCAATCCTACTTCGATCATTTCATTGAACGTCGATTGACGTTCTGCAGCTGTTGTTTCTTCCCCAGTAATCAAATGGTCGCTAACGGTCATCAAACTTAATGTCTGCACATGGTATTTCGCGCCTAAGTAATAAAGAGCCGCTGCTTCCATTTCCACTCCTAAGACGCCAAGTTCAGCTAATTGGAATGTCTCTGTCAAATCATCTTTGTAGAAAGAATCTTCCGAAAGGACATTTCCTACATGAACCGTATAGCCTTTTTCTTTAGCTATCTCATATGCTTTCAGTAATAGATTGAAATCACTGATCGGTGGAAAATGAAAGGCTTGGAAATTTTTTTCGATCATCGAAGAGCTAGTCGCTGCGCCTTGCGCTAGTACCAAATCACGAACATGGACATCTTTTGACAATGCCCCGCATGTACCTACTCGGATCAATTTCTTTACGCCATATGACTGGATCAATTCATGGGCATAGATAGTGGCTGATGGCATCCCCATCCCTGTTCCTTGAACAGAAATACGTTCTCCTTTATATTTGCCGGTAAAGCCTAACATGCCGCGGACCTGATTGTAACAAACTGGTTCTTCTAAAAAAGTCTCCGCAATATATTTAGCTCGCAAAGGGTCTCCCGGAAGTAAAATCTTATCGGCGATCTCGCCTTCTTTCGCTTCGATATGCACACTCATTTTATTGTTCCTCCTATTACAATAGTGTCAATGTTTCTTTAACCAATGCTTTAAAAGATTGTTTGACTCTCTGAGTTGTTTCTACAACTTCTTCATGGCTCAGATTCGCTTGCATGCCTGCTGCTAAGTTGGTAATACAAGAGATTCCTAACACTTTTAATCCGCTGTGAGCTGCTACGATGACTTCTGGAACAGTCGACATCCCTACTGCATCGGCTCCTATTGTCCGAGACATCCGAATCTCAGCAGGCGTTTCATAAGTTGGTCCAGAGTAGCCCATATATACGCCTTCTTTAAGATCCAAACCTAGTTTTTCTGCTGCTGCTTTTGCTGTTGTTTGATAGTCAGGCGTATAAGCTTGACTCATATCTGGGAATCTAGGACCCATTTCATCTTCATTCGGGCCGATCAAAGGATTTTCACCAGTAAAATTGATGTGATCGGTAATCAGCATCAAATCTCCTGGTACGAAGGATTCATTGACACCGCCACATGCGTTGGTCACAATGACTGAATGGGCACCTAGTCCGGCCATCACACGTACTGGATAGGTCACTGTTTGCATGGAATGACCTTCATAGTAGTGGAATCTTCCTTGCATGGCTAACACTTTCTTGCCTGCTAGAGATCCGTAAACTAGCTGTCCTGCATGTCCAACTACTGTCGAAACAGGAAAGAACGGGATCTCATCATAAGAAATCATTACAGCATCTTCGATTTCATCTGCTAATTCACCTAATCCTGAACCTAGGATCAAACCAAAATCAATTTCTTTTACTCCTTTATCAAGGATAAACTGGGTCGTTTCTTGTAACATCTCGCTTAACTTGGTCATTTGCTTTCTCCTATTTTAAAAAGATTATTTTAATAATTTTAAGAAGCTTTCGCCATTTTCAGTCGAAGAAACACTAAAGTTCTCAGCAATCGTTGCAGAGATATCGGAATAATATCCTTGAGGCAACGCCCCTTGTTCTTTCATTTTTTTACTGTAAACCAATAACGGTACATATTCTCGCGTATGATCGGTACCAGTAAATGTCGGATCGTTTCCGTGATCGGCTGTAATCATTAGCAAGTCGTCTTCTTCCATAGCTTCAAGCAGTTCTGGGATCCGCAAGTCAAATTCTTCAATCGCATGCGCATAACCGACTACATCCCGGCGATGACCGTATAATGCATCAAAATCTACTAAATTGGTAAAGCTGATACCTGTAAACTCTTTTTTCATAACGTTCAGCAACTGGTCGACGCCATCCATATTACTTTTCGTGCGGACAGATTCAGTGATTCCTTGTCCATTGAAAATATCGTTGATCTTTCCAACAGCAATCACGTCTTTTCCTGCTTCTTTCAAAGAATCGAGGACGGTGTGTCCGAATGGATCCAACGCATAATCATGACGATTGCTTGTTCGTGTGAAGTCTCCTGGTTCTCCCACATATGGACGTGCAATGATTCGACCGATCATGTACGGGTCATCTTTTGTTATATCACGAACGAATTGGCAAATCCGGTATAGTTCTTCTAAAGGAATGATTTCTTCATGTGCCGCGATCTGAAGGACAGGATCGGCAGAAGTATATACGATTAAATCGCCTGTTTTCATTTGGTGTTCACCGTAATCGTCAATCACAGCCGTTCCGCTATATGGTTTGTTGCATACGACTTTACGGCCAGAAAACTCTTCGATTTGTTTGATCAGATCATCAGGGAATCCGTTCGGAAACACACGAAACGGCGTCTTGATATTCAATCCCATGATTTCCCAATGGCCTGTCATCGTATCTTTCCCTACAGAAACTTCTTCTAATTTCGTCGCATAGCCTTGATGATCTTTCACTGATTCCACACCTTCAAGAGGACGAATCGTTCCCAAACCAAGCTGCTCTAAATGCGGAATGTTCAATCCTGCTTCTTTTGCAATGTGTCCTAATGTATCAGAACCAACGTCACCGAACTTCTCGGCATCTGGTGCTTCTCCAATTCCTACTGAATCCATGACGATCAGATGTACGCGTTTAAACATGATTATTCCTTCTTTCTTTTTATTTTTATTACCTTTAAAACAAAAAGGGCGAGACGAAAAACACTTCCCGTAACCCACCCTTTTTATTCGCTAAAAGATTATTTTGATTTGATATAGTTCTTCCCGTTTGCTTTTGGTCCAGAAGCTTTCCCTAAGAAAACAACCAACACAATGATTGTCAGCAAATATGGAGCAATTTGCAGCAATACTGGTGGAATCGAAGAAATAACTGGTAATTGTGCACCGATGATACTCAAGCTTTGTGCAAAACCAAAGAACAGTGAGGCACCCATTGCGCCTAAAGGATTCCATTTACCAAAAATCATAGCAGCCATAGAGATGAACCCTTGTCCGACGATCGTACCAGCTGAAAAGTTACCGGAAATCGACTGAGCAAAAACAGCACCGCCCATACCGCCTAACAAACCTGAAATCAGCACGCCTGAATAACGCATAGCATATACATTGATACCTAATGTATCGGCAGCTTGAGGGTTTTCACCAACTGAACGGAGGCGTAAGCCGAATTTCGTCTTGAAGATGATCACCCAAGCAATGACAGCAATCAAAATTGCACAATAAGCAGGCAAGAATGTATTTTTGAAGAAAATTGGTCCAATGACCGGAATATCTGCTAAACCTGGGAAAGAGAAATATCCCAGATTCTGCGTGATGTTATCTGTTTGACCTTTCCCATACCATGCTTTGATCAAGAAAACACCTAAAGCTGGTGCCATCAGATTGATCACTGTACCGCTGATGATATGGTCAGCACGCAAGCTGACTGTTGCTACTGCGTGGATCAAAGAAAATAGGATACCTACGACGCCACCCACTAAAATAGCAATCCATGGCGTCATGGAACCAAGTGAGGGGCTCATCGTCAAGTTGAAAACGATGGAACTAAAAGCACCCATGACCATGATTCCTTCTAACCCTACGTTTACGATCCCGCTGCGTTCAGAAAACGTTCCGCCTAGTGATGTTAGAATTAACGGTGTTGAATAAACCAGTGTTGAAGTAAGAATCAAGGCAATTAATTCGATAGTCGACATTATAGTTCGCCTCCTTCATGGTTTTGATTCGTTGGCTTCGCTTCGATTGTCGCAACGATTTCTTCTTGTTTTTTTCCTTGGAAGAACTTAGCCATGACGAAACGAATCAAGAAATTGATCCCAACAAAGAAGATAATCAGAGCAATTGATACATTGACGATCTCAAACGGAACACCAGCTCCTGTCTGCATGCCAAGTCCGCCGATCTTCAAAATACTGAACAAAATCGCTGATAAAAGAATACCGATTGCTGATCCAGATCCAAGTAAGGAGACAGCCATTCCGTCAAATCCAATAGATAGCGAGGTCGTTTGAACGAAGAAGTTTTGATACGTTCCTAATCCTTCAACCACACCGCCAAGCCCTGCCAAAGCGCCAGAAATGACCATCGACAAAACGATCGTACGTTTACTGCTCATCCCTGCATACTCAGAAGCAAAAGGATTCAAACCAACGGAACGGATCTCAAATCCTAAAGTCGTTTTCTTCATCAATAGCCAAACGAAAATAAGCGCGATGATTGCTAAAAACAAACCTGAGTTTACGCGAGAGCCGCCAAAAGCTTGTGTTAACCAAGGTAACCGCAACGATGCATTTTGACTGATCATATTGGAAGAGTCCAAACTTGATCGGTAGCTTTCAGGCATCACTTCATGTAAAGCAAATGTGCTTACGTATAATAAGATATAGTTCATCATGATCGTTACGATCACTTCACTTGTTCCAAAAAATGCTCGTAGCAACCCAGGAACAGCCGCTGCCATCGCACCTGCTAAGGCACCTAGGATCACACACAATGGAAGCAAAACGACTTTTGGAAGATCTGGAAAAGCAAGTGCCACCCAGACACTGACGATCCATCCGCAAAGCGCTTGTCCAGAAAGCCCGATATTGAAGAACCCAGCTGAGTTAGCTACAGAAAACCCTAATGCTGTAAAAATCAACGGCGTTGCTTGCCTTAATGTTTCACCGATTCCTCTTTGCGAACCAAGAGCTGCATCTAACATAGAAGAATAACCTTGGATGGGCTGAAAACCAAAAGCAGCCATCAATATCGCGCCTAAGATCAATCCTAAAACAACTGAAAGTACAGGCACTAATAAATTACGGAATTTCTCGCTGCGATCATTCATGTGCGCCAGCCCCCTTTTCTAACTCTTTTCGTGCTTCTTCTAAGGTATAGCCCGCCATCAATAGACCTAATTCATTTTCAGATGTTTCTTTCGGATCAACGATCCCGACGATTTCTCCTTCATGGATAACAGCAATACGATCCGAAACATTTAAAATTTCTTCTAATTCGAAACTAATCAATAACACTGCTTTGTATTTGTCCCTTTGTTCGATCAGACGTTTATGAATAAATTCGATCGCACCTACATCCAGTCCACGAGTTGGATTTGCAACGATCAACAGATCAGGATCTCGGTCGACTTCCCGAGCGATGATTGCTTTTTGCTGATTTCCGCCTGATAAAGCTTTTGCAGGAACAAGTTCATTCGTTGTTCGAACATCATATTCTTCGATCAATTCTCTGGCATGTTCATTTATCACTGAATAATTAAGCATACCGTTTTTACTGTAAGGTTTTTGATGATACGTTTGCAGGGCAATGTTTTCAGACAATGTCATATCTAGGACTAACCCGTATTTATGACGGTCTTCTGGCACATGTCCTACACCATGTTCAGTGATCTTTCGAGGTTTTTTATTGGTGATGTCTTCCCCTTTTAGCTTGATATGTCCGCTTTCTGCCTTTCGCAAACCAGTCAAAGCTTGGATCAACTCCGACTGCCCGTTTCCATCGATTCCAGCGATACCAAGTACTTCGCCAGCACGAACCTCTAAGTTCAGGTTTTTCACGGCTTCTAATCCACGATTTTCTTTCACCACTAGATTTTCAATAGACAAAACGACTTCTTGAGGCTTCGCTTCTTTTTTCATCGTTTTGAATGAAACCGTTCTTCCGACCATCATATCAGCTAATTGCTGTGAGGTAACGTCTTTAACGTTGACTGTACCGATTCCTTTTCCACGGCGGATAACTGTACAGCGGTCAGCTACTGCTTTGATTTCATCTAACTTATGCGTAATCAAAATGATTGACTTGCCTTCTTTGACTAATTCCTTCATGATCACGATTAATTCATCAATTTCCTGAGGGGTCAATACAGCTGTCGGCTCATCAAAAATCAGTACATCTGCTCCTCGGTAAAGTGTTTTTAAAATTTCTACCCGTTGTTCCATCCCAACTGAAATATCACGAACATAAGCATCTGGGTTGACTGATAATCCATATTGTTCAGAAACTTTTTGGATCTCTTTTCGCGCTTTTTTATGGTCAAGCATCCCTGCACGACTAGGTTCGCTTCCCAACACGATGTTTTCTGTTACAGTAAAGGCATCAACAAGCATAAAGTGCTGATGGACCATCCCAATCCCTAATTGATTGGCTTTTGTCGGGCTTGTGATCTGTACTTCTTTCCCACGCATCAAAATTTTCCCTGATGTCGGCTCTAATAATCCGGAAAGCACGTTCATCAATGTAGATTTGCCAGCACCGTTTTCTCCAAGCAACGCATGAATCTCTCCTGACTTTACTTGTAAATTGATGTTGTCATTTGCCTTGAATGTTCCAAATTCTTTGGTAATATTCTGCATTTCTATGACAATATTTTCTTGAACCACCTTTTTTTCACATCCTAACGATTTCTATCTAGGGCAACGATTGACTAAGATTCACGCTTAGTGAGCGTTCTTCTTTTGAAACAAACATTACTTCAGGGAGTTGTTCCCTTATCCAAACTGTCTCAAGGCAGCTTGGATAAATGAACAATTCTTGTTCTAATCAAACCATAGCCTTGTCAAACATGTGTCTAACAAGGCTATAGAAATGGTTTTAGTTTTCTTCAGGAGTTTCTGGAACTTTTACGTCACCTGAAATGATTTTTTCTTTTGCTTCATCCACTGCTTTTTTCGCTTCGTCAGAAAGTTGTCCTTCTGTTAGACCAACACCGTCTTCTTTCAATCCATAAACAGTGTGTTCACCACCAGGGAATTTACCGTCAGCTGATTTTTGTGCCAAATCTTCCACTACTGTTCCAACTGCTTTCAGTGTAGATGTCAATGTGAAGTTTTTCTTTTCGCCGTTCAATGTGTATTCGCCTTCGTCTGATTGGTCGCGGTCAACACCGATAACCCAAACTTTTTTGTCGCCTGATTCGTTCAATGATTTTGCTTCTTGGAATACACCGTTACCTGTACCACCTGAAGCATGGAAGATGATATCTGCATTTTGTGCATACATACCTTGAGCAATTGAACGTCCTTTATCTGGAGCAGAGAAGTCACCAGCATATTGGTTCAATACTTTGATTTCTTTTCCTAGTTCTTTCGCACCTGCATCAACGCCGGCTTTGAATCCAGCATCAAAACGATCGATTACTTCACCTTTTACGCCGCCGATAAAGCCGACTACGTTCGTTTCAGTCGTGTAAGCTGCTGCAATCCCTGCAAGATAAGAAGCTTCGTTGTCTTTGAATGTTGCAGATACAACGTTATCTAATCCGTCAATCACATCATCGATGATAACGAAGTTCGTACCTGTATTGTTTGTTGCTTGTTCTTGGATCGCTGGTTTTAGTTTGTAACCAATACCAAAAATCGTTTTGAATCCAGCATTCAATGCTTGGTCGATATTTGGGATATAATCTGATTCGTTTGAAGATTGGAAGTATTGGAAGCCATCATTGCCTCGTGAAAGACCTTGATCTTTCCCCCATTTTTGTAATCCTTCCCAAGCTGACTGGTTGAATGAACGGTCGTCTACACCACCTGTATCTGTGATCAATGCTGCAGTTGTTGCGTCTGATGAGCTTTTGCCACCGGATGAATCAGTAGAGCCGTTGTTGCCGCATGCACCTAAAAATAACCCTGCTGCTAGTGCGACAGCACCTAAACCAAATAATTTTGCTTTTTTCATTTCTGTAAAGCCTCCTAAAATAATTGTTTTATTTTTCAACAGTCAGCTGACTGAATGAACATGAGTTATAGATCTTTTTCAGTAAATGCATAAGGCAGTAGTTCTCGAACGGTCGTTGCCTTCGTCACACCATCGTCTCCCACAAGCGTAACCGGCATATCAGGGGCGCAGAACTCTGCCATTACTTGCCGACATGCCCCACATGGAGAAATAGGATCAGGGGTGTGCCCTGCTACGACTAAATGGGTAAACGATCTTTCTCCTTCTGATACGGCTTTGAAGAAAGCTGTGCGCTCAGCACAATTCGTTAATCCAAATGATGCATTCTCGATGTTGATTCCTTGATAAATCTTGCCTGATTCTGTTACGAGACAAGCACCTACCGGAAAATGGGAATAAGGAACGTATGCTTTATCTAACGCTTCAATAGCTGTGTTGATCCATTCTTGTTTGAGTTCTGCCATGAGTTTCTCCTTTGAAAATTAATAGCTTTCGCCAGTTGAACCAGATACGATTGCTACTCCTGCGCTTGTTCCGATTCTTGTAGCACCCGCTTCGATCATTGCCATTGCTTCTTCTTCGTTATGGATACCGCCAGAAGCTTTGACGCCCATTTCAGGTCCTACCGTTTCACGCATCAAGCGGACATCCTCTACCTTTGCACCACCCGTTGAGAAACCAGTTGATGTTTTGACAAAATCAGCGCCTGCAGCTTTTGCTAATTCGCATGCTCGGATGATTTCTTCTCTATCTAATAAAGATGTTTCGATGATCACTTTGACAAGTGCACGATCTTTTGCTGCTTCAACAACTGCTTCGATATCTTTTTGAACTTTTTGATCATCTTTTGATTTCAACGCACCGATATTGATGACCATATCGACTTCATCTGCACCGTTATTGATGGCATCTGTCGTTTCAAATGCTTTTGTCTCGGATGTGTTTGCTCCTAAAGGAAACCCGATCACTGTACATACGGCTACTGGTTCACCTTGTAATTGTTCTTTTGCTAGCGCAACCCATGCTGGATTGATGCAGACAGAGTAAAAATGATATTTTTTCGCTTCTTCGATAATTTGCATCACAGCTTCTTTAGATGCGTCTGCTTTCAAAATAGTATGGTCGATCATTCGGTTTAGTTCCATTTCTTTTCCCCTTTTCTTTCAAACGGTAAAATCCGCTTTTTTCCTTTTATTCTGTGATAATGTCATGAATCAATGTTGGCTTCATTGCTGATTCGCCAATTTCAATATTTTTATATAATAATTCAATAACCGAAGAGATTTCTTCATCATTACTATAGATTGTCAATAATGACTCGCCCTTTGTCACAGTGTCCCCGATTTTTTTATGCAGTTTCAATCCAACGGCGTGATCAATATCGTCTTCTTTGGTTTTACGCCCAGCACCTAGCATCATTGCAGCAATTCCTAATTCGTTTGCCACGATTTTTGACACGACTCCGCTTTGTTTAGCAGGAAGCTCCATTGTGTAACGTGCAGTCAAAATTCGTTCTGGTTGTTCCACGATCGTTGGGTCTCCCCCTTGATTTTGGATCATTTCTTTGAATTTTGCTAACGCTTTACCTGATTCCAGAGCTTCTTGAAGCAACGTTCTTGCTTCATCGATTGTTTTAGCTTTGCCAGCAAGAACAACCATTTGGCTTCCTAAAGCGTAGCACATTTCTACTAGATCTTCTGGACCATTTCCTTGTAATGTTTCGATTGCCTCGACAACTTCTAGACTATTTCCGATTGCTTCGCCAAGAGGTTCTGACATATCCGAGATTACCGCCACTGTTTCTCGGTTCGCTAGTTTGCCAATGCTTGTCATGGTTTTTGCCAGACGTCTTGCATCTTCGATATTCTTCATGAAAGCACCGTCTCCAGTGGTCACATCCAAAACGATTGCATCTGCTCCTGCCGCGATCTTCTTACTCATGATCGAACTAGCAATCAGCGGAAGAGAATCAACGGTCGCTGTGACGTCACGCAAAGCGTACAATTTTTTGTCCGCCGGTGCCAAGTTTCCTGATTGACCGATTACTGCTACTTTACTTTCATTGACAATGCGCACGAATGCTTCATCCGAAAGCTCGATCTGAAATCCGGGAATTGCTTCTAGCTTGTCTAGCGTACCACCTGTGTAACCTAGACCGCGTCCAGACATTTTAGCCACTGTCACTCCGACACTAGCTACTAGGGGGGCTAAAATCAATGTGGTCGTGTCACCAACGCCACCTGTCGAATGCTTATCTACCTTTATTCCTTCAAGAGAACTCAAATCGATGACATCACCAGAATTAGCAATCGCCAATGTTAAGTTCGTGATTTCTTCATTTGTCATGTCTTGATAAAAAATTGCCATCAATAATGCACTGACTTGATAATCTGGAATCTTTCCATTCGTATAGTTCGTGACGATGTACTCGATTTCCTCTTTCGACAGCTCGTTTCCATCCCTCTTTTTTTCAATCAGATCCACCATTCGCATTGCCTGATCCTCCTTGTCTTCATTCGGTATTATACATTATTTTTAGGAAAGGTAAACCACTTTAGTAAACTGGTTTACTAAAAATAAAAAAAGCACTAACTCGCCTTTGTAAATGATTACATAAGCAATATACCGCCGAGTTAGCCCTTTGTCAATACTTTTACGCTCTCACGAATAATTAATTTTGTTTCGAACACTTTGTTCGGAACTTTTCTTTGAGGAAATTCGATCGTATCAATCAGGAAACGTGCAGCATAAAATCCAATATCAAAACTTGGTTGCTGCACTGTCGTCAATTGCGGAATCATGTATTCTGAGAGCTTTAATCCATCGAATCCTATGACTGAGATATCTTCTGGGATTTTTTTGCCCAATTCATCTATCGCCTGATAGCATCCGATCGCCATGGCATCATTTCCGCAAAAAATAGCCGTGATATCTTTATGTTTGAGTAATTTTTTTGATGCAGTATATCCACCTTGGACAGTCAACTCTCCATGTTCAACAAATTTCCCATTAAAAGGCAGGCCATGATCTTTCAGCGCATGACGATATCCGTTGAAACGTTCTTCTAATTGATAGTATCCAGTGGTTTCCTTCAGCATGCCGATCTTCGTATGGCCGCTTTCAATAAATAGTGAAACGGCTTGATAGGCGCCCTCATATTCCTTTACGATAAGCCGTCCGTTATCCCGACGATTCAATCCGCGATCGATTAAAATAATCGGCATTTTTTGATAAAATCCGCTGTCTAATGCGTATTTCTCAGGTAAAATATTTGGTGTTGCCAGCAAGATCCCGTCCACTGAGCGGTGGGAAAGCTCTTGTAAATACTTGATCTCATTTTCTTGGCTATGACGAGAATTGCATAACATGATCACATAGCCCAAAGGATTCAAATAGCTCTCTACACCTTCGATCAGTTTGGAGAAGAAGAAATCGGTGACATCAGGGACGATCATTCCGATGGTCTTTGAATGTCGATTGATTACATTTGAGGCGAAATAATCGGGTTTATAATGATGTTCATTCACGATCGACAACACTTTTTTTCTTGTCTTATCACTAAATCGGCTTCCTTTGTTATTCAAAATCTGTGAGACAGTTGTTACTGAGACCCCTGCCATTTCTGCGATATCTCTGATGGTCAGCTTCACCCTAGTGGCTCCCTTCTATCTAAATTCCCTATCAGTGTACCAAACCCCCCAAGAAAAGAATAGAGAAAAAAAGAAAGTATGTTTTTTGATAAAAATCTCCTTTATCTACCAACTTGGCAGCCTTCTATACAAGTTCTGTATCTTATTTATTTTATCGTAAAAAACAACGACTCTGTTCCTACTATTTCTTTTCGAAGAAAAAATAGTTCTTTGTTTTTAAAAACTTCTCAACAAAAAAAGAACTGATACGTACCCGTACATGCACGCCCAGTTCCACTTTTTCGCCGCTCTATTATTTTTCAGCTAGTTATTCTTTCACACTTTTGATGATATAATATCCTTTATCTTTTGTAACGATTTCTGCATTGCCAAATGTTTCTTCCATCTTCTTTTGCGCACTCGGCGCTCCTTGTTTCTTCTGGATCACAATTGTCAGTGTACCGCCCTGCTTCAATCGAGGATATGCGCCTGTCAAGATTTCATGTACGACTTTTTTTCCAGCACGGATTGGCGGATTGCTGACGATAGCTGCATAGGTTTCTTCATGAAGTACTTCATAGATATTCGATTGATGGATGTCCACTTGTTCGATTTGGTTACGCTTTGCGTTTCCTTGCGCTAGACTCACAGCTCGCTCATTAATGTCGACCATTTCAACAAACCGTTGTGTCGCAAATGCCAAAGCTAGCCCAATCGGTCCATACCCGCATCCCACATCTAAGATCTTTCCTTCATCAGGTAACTCTTCCCAATCAAAAGCATCAATCAGGACACGTGAACCATAATCCACTGTTTCACGTGAAAATACACCAGAATCAGTTACAAATTGAAAGGTTCTGCCTTTTAACTCAAAAGCCCATTGTTCAAAATCGTGCGCCGTATCTGGGCGTTCAGAATAGTAATGATTTGTCATGTCTTCCATCCTTCTCATTTCTTTCATGTCAACAGTCTATCCTTTTATGTATCCGTGCGCAAGTCAAGAATAAAACTCCTTTTCTTTCTATTATAAAGATTGTACAAAAAGATTGGCAATCTCTCTTAAGTGGTGGGGTTTGTGTTTATTTTGTGTTAAAATAGTTCCATTGATGGGAGAACGCAGGAGGCTAATATGAATGATCCAATGAACTACTACCGTGTGGCAAGAGAAGAATGGCGAGAATTTTATCGTAATGGGCAAGCACCTTTGACACAAGATGAACTAGATAATATCAAAAGTTTGAATGACCGCATTTCCATGCAGGATGTTCGAGATATCTACGTACCTCTTGCTCATCTGATATATCTATATATGAAAGAATTTGAATCTTTGTTCTTGAGTAAAGGTTTATTTCTTCATAAATATGTAGAAGTACCGCCTTTTATTATCGGGATTGCCGGAAGCGTAGCCGTTGGAAAAAGTACCACAGCCAGACTGCTGCAGACGATTTTGTCTCGTACCTTCAAACGAAGAAATGTTCAGCTGATCACGACTGATGGATTTCTTTATCCAAATCGTATATTAAAAGAGCGTGGAATCATGGATCGCAAAGGATTTCCTGAAAGTTATGATATGGAGATGCTGATCGACTTCTTGAATCGTGTAAAATCTGGTCAGGAAGAGATAAAAGTACCTGTTTACTCACATGATGTATATGATATCATTCCAGATAAGTACGAGCTGATCCAGCAACCTGATATCTTGATCGTTGAGGGGATCAATACGCTTCAATTACCTGCGAATCAGCAAATCTACGTCAGCGACTTTTTTGATTTTTCTGTCTATGTCGATGCCGATCCCGTGCTGATCGAAAAATGGTATTTGGATCGTTTTGGTGCGTTACTGGATACGGCTTTCCAAAATCCAGAGAATTATTATTATCGTTTTGCTATCGGAGATCGTGAAGAAGCCTTTAAAATGGCAAAAGATGTATGGAAAAATGTGAATTTGAAAAATTTACAGGAATATATCTTGCCTACACGAGGAAGAGCCGATATAATTCTCCATAAAACTGAAAATCATATCATCGATTCGATTTTCATGCGAAAATATTAGCATTTTAAAATAGTTTGACTATTTTGAGATAAAATTTAAAGGGATAGGGGTAATAAATTTGACAAACGTTGCCGATATGACGAACGTTGAAAAGATTATCGTATTAGACTACGGTAGTCAGTATAACCAATTGATCACAAGACGTATTCGTGATCTTGGAGTCTTTTCCGAATTATTGAGCCACCGCATTACTGCAGAAGAAGTAAAAGCGATGAATCCAAAGGGAATCATTCTTTCTGGCGGACCAAACAGTGTATATGATGAGAATGCATTTGGGATCGATCCTGAGATCTTCAATTTAGGTATTCCTGTATTAGGGATTTGCTATGGTATGCAATTGATCACGTACAAACTTGGCGGTTCCGTAGAGCCTGCTAAAAACCGCGAATATGGGAAAGCCTTGTTAGAAGTAACAAGCGATCAAGCTGTCTTGTTTAAAGAAACACCAAAACAACAAACAGTATGGATGAGCCATGGTGACTTGGTAACTAAAGTTCCTGAAGGCTTTGAAACAGTCGGAACAAGCAAAGATTGTCCGATTGCTTCTATCCAAGACACAACACGTAATTTTTATGGTATCCAATTCCATGCAGAAGTACGTCATTCCGAATACGGAATCGAATTGCTGCGCCACTTTGCCTTTGATGTTTGTCACTGTGAAGGTAACTGGACAATGGATAACTTTATCGATATGCAAGTAGAAAAAATCCGTGAACAAGTTGGTGACAAAAAAGTCTTGCTTGGTCTTTCAGGTGGCGTTGATTCTAGTGTCGTTGGGGTTCTTTTACAAAAAGCGATCGGTGACCAATTGACATCTATCTTTGTTGACCACGGTCTGCTACGCAAAGGCGAAGCGGAACAAGTAATGGAAAGTCTAGGCGGAAAATTCGGCTTGAACATCATCAAAGTCGATGCAAGAGATCGCTTCTTAGACAAGTTGAAAGGTGTATCTGACCCAGAACAAAAACGTAAAATCATTGGGAATGAATTCGTATATGTTTTTGATGACGAAGCAACAAAACTTGCTGGTGAAGAAGGCGTCTCTTTCCTAGCACAAGGAACGTTGTATACTGACGTTATCGAATCTGGTACAGAAACAGCACAGACGATCAAATCTCACCATAATGTAGGTGGACTGCCAGAAGATATGCAATTTGAATTGATCGAACCATTAAACACATTATTCAAAGACGAAGTCCGTGAATTAGGGACTCAGTTAGGCATGCCTGATTCAATCGTTTGGCGTCAGCCATTCCCTGGTCCTGGTCTTGGTATTCGTGTTCTTGGCGAAATCACTGAAGACAAGCTAGAAATCGTACGCGAATCTGATGCTATCTTGCGTGAAGAAATCGCAGCTGCTGGACTTGACCGTGATATCTGGCAATATTTCACTGTTCTTCCAGGGATCCGCTCTGTCGGTGTTATGGGTGACGGACGTACTTACGACTACACAGTCGGTATCCGTGCTGTAACTTCAATCGACGGAATGACCGCTGACTTTGCCCGTATCCCATGGGAAGTCTTGCAAAAAATCTCTGTACGTATCGTAAACGAAGTAGCCCACGTCAACCGTATCGTGTATGACATCACTTCTAAACCACCAGCAACAGTGGAGTGGGAATAAAGAGCCAACATAATATGGAGGGGGAATCCCTATAAATCAACATTCTTCAATAGCTAAAATGCTTGATTTTCATTAAAAATAAGATGGTTCCCTACCAAAAGAGACTATAATATAAGTTAATTTGTTTCATTCTTATCATAAAAAGAAGTTCTCGAAAAACGAACTGTTTTCCGAGAACTTTTTTCTATCCATCTAAGTGCTCAAATCATATTCACGACGGAATTCTAAGGTTACCCTTTCTTAAACAAACTTTATGTTATCTGCACAACTTTTTGCAATTTTTTCATTGCTTCTTACGAAATCGTTGAACTCTCTTTAGCATAATACAAAGTGTAGATGAAGTCTGGTGCTTTACTCGTTTTGGTAAAAATGACTGGAAATCGTTTCTGGTTATTTTTGGCAAAGGCGAGGTGCAGGTTCGATTCCTGCCTTCTACGCTAACGATGTGGCTGAAGGGAACCTCCGATCTTGAATCGAAACGATCCGCAGTCTATTGTTTCACCAATGAAACAAAATCAACGTTCGTCCAAGCATTTCCTGAAGCCTTGCTATAAACCCCAATTTCACAAACACCTGTTGTAATTGGAATGTCTTTGATTGTAATTTTTGTCCATTCACTTGTTTTAACAACCGCAGTATTTAGTTCCGCTCCACCATAATTTTTGATATATAACTGATTAGTATCAAACTCTCCCCCAGACATTACATAGGCACTCAATGTGTAAGTTCCTTTGCTTATGCCACTAACATTTTGATAAGCTGATGCCTCGTATGCTTGATCCTGCCAAAAAGTTAGTTTGTAGTCCCCAAAAAAAGTGCCCGCTTCCGTTTTGATCGTACCCTTAGCGGTTCCTTGTTGAAACCAGGTTTGCCAATTGGAAGGACTGGTCGTTGGTCCATCGCTTTCGAAACTTGCATTTTTAACTAGATTTATTTGCGCCCCTGCTTGTTTAAACGCACGCAAGCTTGGCAAGGCGTTTCCAGCAAAATCAAACATCGCTTGGTTGTCCCATTCGTTTCCCATAGTGGATTGAACACTGAGATAATTCATACCTGCTTGTGTTGCCCAACTCACATTTCCGTTGTACCAAAGAGGTTCCCAATAGAAGAAGCCCGCCCCGCGATTATTCGGTACTGCCTGAATCCGATCGGCAAGATCCAGCAAATACTCTGCTTGTCCTGTCGGTGTTGGTTCATATCCCCCCGCAGCTGCTTCGGCTTCGCCAAAAGCATTTGGCATAGTATCGGCATTCGCTGTTGTATGCCCATAAGCTGTTTCAACTACGATCACTTCTTTACCATACCGTTGGCTGATCGCATTCATATTGGTTTGAAGTTCATTCATTGAACCGTGCCAATACGGATAATACGACACTCCAATTAAATCAAATGACACACCTCGACTCGTGATTTCATCAAACCACCAAGTAAATGCTCCTGTATCGCCACCATCAGCTAAGTGGAGCATTACTGGAGTTGTTTTAGGTTGAGTGTCTCGAACAGCTTGGATACCAGACTTCAAAAAAGCAGCCAATCGATCAAATTCTCCCCCGCCTTCTCCCCAAGACTTGCCATAAGGCCAGAGCATTCCGCTATTCAGTTCATTGCCGATCTGAACCATATCAGGATAAACGTCCAGCTGCTTCATTTCCGACAGAACGTTCTTTGTATAGTCGTACAATGCCGTATTCATTTCTTCAAAGGTCAGACCTTGCCATGCTTTAGGAAGATTCTGTTTCCCAGGATCAACCCAAAAATCACTGTAGTGAAAATCCAGCAGCACCTTAAGTCCCAGATTTTTTGCTCGTTTTGCAAGGTCAATCGTCGTTTCCAGATCATTTGTCCCTGCTCCATAACTTTCTCCATTACTATTATAAGGATCCTGCCACAAACGCAGTCGAACATAGTTGACACCATTATTTTTTAAAATCTCTAAGGCATCTTTTGAAATATCGTCTTCATAATATTTTGCACCAGATTTTTCCATATCTGACAGGATCGAAATATCTGCTCCGCGAATAAATTCGCTGGCAGATGCTTCAACAGTTTTTGAAACAGCCCCCAAAGCCCCTAACACAGCTGCAAATAAAACAGCTTTACGCAACCAAATTCCCATTTTCATTATGGCTCCTCCTTTATTGAAATTGGTTCAGAATAAACTGAACAGCTTTTTCAGGATCTCTCGTTAATCCGATATATTCTGCTCCTTTTGTCGCAACCAGCTTGATTCCTAAGCGATCGGTGTCTTCTTTGATATCATCATAGTAAGAATTGACTTGCGGTGCTAAGACCACCATATCAAAATCCTGCAGCATTTCGTAATGAGAACCATAAGCACCCGCCATTGCACTGATCGGTGCTTTCGATTCAGATGCACCTTTTTTTAAAGCATTAGCTAACATCGCACTTGTCCCTGCGCCAGCACAAAGTACCAACACATTGATTTCTTTATTTGCATCGCTGATAACTTGACTCGCTGCCACAGGTACTTCCTCACGTACATCGGCAGAAGCACCTTCCTCGGTTGCGATCACCTCTGCTTTTTGTGCTTCTTTCTCTACTAAGACAGCATCGTATGCTTTGCAAAATGGTAGATAGATCAGGAAGTCAACGACGATTAGAACCGCTGCTAGAACAAAAGCTAAGATACCCATGCCCGTTCCTAGAACCAAACCGATCGGTGCTGGAGTTGCCCAAGGCAAAACGTACATAAAGCTGTTCATGCCCAATACATCGACAAAAAACTTGAACAAGCAAACGTTTACAACAGGTGTTAACAAAAATGGAATAAAAAAATAAGGGTTCAAAATCATGGGTGCCGCAAATAGCAATGGTTCGTTGACAGCGAAACTTACTGGAATAAAGGAAGCTTTCCCAACTGCCTTCAACTGCTTAGACTTAGCAAAGAGTAGGAAGATAAAAGGAACAACCAATGTTGCCCCAGTTCCTCCCATAGTTCCTACAAAATTCCCTAAACCCACCGTCAGTACTTTAGAAGCTTGTTCACCGGAATTGAACAATTGCAGATTGGTTTCCACATTGGCATAGATAATTGCCGCAATTGCCGGCTCCACGATCGACGGTCCATGAACACCGACAAACCAAAACAGCGCCATCGCTCCCCAGATAATAGCGATTCCTAAGTACCCGTCAGCTGCTGTAAATAGCGGCTGCAGCACCGTAATGATTGCTTCTGCAAATGAGATTTGGAAGATTTGTCGAATGCCTAAATCAATTAAAACGGCCGCAAATACTGAAAAAGAGAAAGGAAAAATATCTCGGAAGGTTTGCGAAATCGTTCCAGGAACTTCTTTAGGCATTTTAATGGTAATATCTTTCAGCACACAAAACTTATATAAATTAACTGTTAAAAATGCAGCGACAAAGGAAGCCAGTAGTCCCTTTGTCCCCATATATTCCGTTGAAAATCCACCTTCAATCGGAGAGACGCTTAACAACAGGAAACTTACCACAGAGGCCAGCATCACAGAGGTGGTGTTGATTACTTTGTTTTTCGGTAAGCGACGATTCATCGAATCAGCCAAGCAGCGAGCAGTGGTTGCTGAAACGAGTAACCCTACAACACCCATCGAATAATTATAGACTTTCCATAGCCATGTGGAGACAGATTCAGGCCATTGGTAACCAAAAATCTCAGGAACCGCAGCAATCAAAATGAAAATGCTTGAAAATAAAATAGCTGGCATCGCTGTTAAAAATCCGTCACGAACGGCTCCTAAATAACTATTACGTGAGATTTTTTCAAAAAATGGTTTCCCTTTTTCGATTTGTTTAATGATTCCATCCATAGCGTTCTTCTCCTATCCTTGATTCTGTCTGTACAGTACAATAAAGTCTTGAATCAGATCTCTCAGCAATAAAGTGGTCATTAAATGATCCTGCCCATGGATAAAAATGAATCCCATCTCCATCTCTTTCCCAGATGCTTCTTCCGCTAAAATTTTTGTTTGCGAATTATGTGCAAGGGTTAAATTTTCGTCGGCTTCTTTCAACGCCGAATCAACATGTTCAAAGTTTCCTTGTCTTACTTCTTTCAATAATTTCAATAATGTACTGCGAGCGTCGCCTGAATATGCAACGATCTCAAAACCAAGCATTTGTAATTCCTCTTTATTCATCTTTTCTTCCTCCATTATCACTTATTAAATAATCGTTTTGGTTTCACTGACCAACTTGTACCAGTAAGCTGATTCTTTTGGGTAACGCTTCTGGGTTTCAAAATCAACATAAAACAAGCCATACCTTTTGTTATACCCATTTGTCCATGAGAAAAGATCCATAAGCGACCACAAAAAATACCCCTTCACATTTACCCCGGCTGTTATCGCCTTGCTTAAGGATTCCAAATAGACTCTCAAATAGTCGATTCTCGGCTGATCCATAATAATGCCATCTTCAAACTGATCTTTATACCCCATCCCGTTCTCAGTGATATAGATTTTGTTGTAATGTGGGTAATCGCTTTTAATTCGCAGCAACAAGTCATATAGACCTTCTGGATAAATCAGCCAGTCCCAATCAGTTCGAGGAATTCCTTCTTTATAAATACGTTCTCCGATTCCCTTCACTTTATAAACAGAGGTCCCTTTTTCACCCGTACCGTTATGATGGATTGCATTTTCTCCATCGTAAGCTTTGACAAAATGGCATTGGTAGTGATTGATCCCTAAGTAGTCATTACGCGTGGATGCTTTTTTCAATTCAACGAAATCTTCTTCAGGAAAATGATAGCTGGCCTGATTTGCTTCACATATCTCATCAAGAGCAGTCAAGGTTTCAGTTGAATAATAGCCTAAATAGGTAGCATCTAATAAGAAACGGATCGACAATGCATCGTCTAAAAAGGCAGCATGCTTATCTTCCGGCGCGTCTGTTGCCGCATATTTCGTCTCTAATGAGTGAACTACACCAATTTCACCCGGAAGTTCGTTTTCTTTGAAATAGTTCACTACACGGGCATGAGCAACCATCATATTATGAAGACAGGCGACGATCTTTGTAAAATCATATTTGATTCCTGGTGGGAAAACACCTAACAAATATTGATTGGTTGCAACTGGATAGATTTCATTAAAGGTACTCCACACCTTGACTTCTTTGAATTCATGAAAACAAAAAATGGCATAGGAAACAAATGCTTCTATTGTTTCTCGATTCAAAAAATCTCCATGGTCAAACAAACGTTTAGGGGTATCAAAATGATGCAACGTCACAAACGGCGTTACGTTTCTTTTCTTACATTCTTCGAACACACGATGATAAAAAGCGATTCCTTCTGGATTTGGTTTCCCAGCTCCATCAGGAAAAATGCGGCTCCAAGCAATGGATAATCTTAGACCATTTACACCAAAACGTTCACACAATTCAATGTCCTTTGCATATTGATGATAAAAATCACTTGCCGGATCGGGACTGAATCGCCCTTGTTCCTCTAAAAAGTCATCCCAAGCAACAGCGCCTTTGCCACCTTCCTTAGTGGCTCCTTCAACCTGATAGGCTGCTGTGGCTCCGCCAAAAATAAAATCTTCTGGTAATTTAAGCATGTACATCTCTCCTCAAATCTATAATCAGTTTTCGCTCTTTCTAACTGATTGCATTGTAAACGCATCCAAAACATTTTTCAACAAAAACAAACACAAATAATCATAAAAACCAGAAAACAGCAATAAAATCTATTGTAACAAACATAAAAACCACCCTAAATGTTTACTTTTGTTTGAATTAGATTGACTGTTGTCCGTTTATATGATAGATTATCCTTAAATTAGAGGTGAAGACAATGTTGAAAAAAGAAAGATTGCTTACTATCGTAGAAATGGTCAATAAAAAAGGAATCCTTACCGTTAATGAAATCATCAATCAATTAGATGTTTCTGATATGACCGTTCGCAGAGATTTAGATGAATTAGAAAAATCGGGCAAGCTGCTGCGTGTCCATGGAGGGGCTCAAAGTCTTTCCTACACTTTAGATCAAGAACTTTCTCACACTGAAAAAGCCACTCTGCAGATTCAAGAAAAAAAAGAAATTGCTGCCACAGCAGCCTCCTTGATTCACGAGGGAGAAACGATTTTCTTAGGACCAGGTACAACAATCGAACTATTGGCGACGCATTTACTGAACAAGAAAATTCGGATCATTACAAATAATTATCCAGTTTTTGATATTCTTGCTCAAGCAGATGGACCAGAAATTCTACTGATTGGCGGTGATTTCCGGAAAAATACCGGCGCATTTGTCGGACCGATCACCAACGACAATTTAAGAAGACTAAAGTTTACAAAAGCATTTATCAGTTCAAATGGCGTTCACAACGAAGCGATCTCTACTTACAGTACCGAAGAAGGAGAAGCACAGCAGATCGCTCTAAATAATTCCCGTAAGAAATATCTACTCGTTGATAATAAAAAATTCAATCGAGATGATTTTTATGTGTTTTATAATTTGCATGATTTCGATCTGCTCATTACGGATCGCCAGATCTCGCGGGAGGTTCAAGAGCACTATGCACAATATGTCGATCTGCAAATTGCTGATTCAACCGAAAATACCACTATAGGAGCGTAACTATGAAAGGGATTATATTTGATTTCAACGGAACAATGTTTTTGGACTCTCATCTGCATGAAGCTGCTTGGCTGCATATGATACATGATCATACAAAAGATGGTTTATCAGACGAGGATATTTTAAAAAATATTCATGGTCGGACGAATACGGAGATTTTGAAACATTTCATTTCAGAGCATTTGACCGCCTCTGAGATCGCCGTATTGTCAGAAGAAAAAGAAAGCTATTATCGTATGCTTTGCTTGCAAAATGAAAACGAGCTTCAGTTGACAAAAGGGCTTGAAGCGACTCTTGACCAGCTGACTGACCAACAGATTCCATTAACGATTGCCACGGCTACTGTCAAAGAGAATGTTGCTTTTTATTTTGATATTTTCGATTTAGCCCGCTGGTTTGACTGGGACAAGATTGTCTATGACGACGGCTCTTTCCCTGGGAAACCGCAACCGGATATTTTTCTTAAAGCGGCAGACAAACTGAGCTTAGCTCCGGCTGATTGTCTTGTTATCGAAGATGCTTACTCAGGATTACTTGCTGCCAAACGTGCGGGGATCGGAACAATTATTGCAATTGATCCATTCGGTAAAAACAAAACAGTATTTGAACAGGCACAGCTAAATAAAGATGGAACCATCAAAGATTTTACTGGTTTTTGGACAGAGCACCTGTCTGCCACATCCGTTAATTCTTAAACGATTCAACTAACTACCAAAGAAAAGCAACTGAAATGCACACCTCCTTTTATAAAAAACTGCCAGTGAAACGACATGAAAGATACACTGCTATATCCTTAGTGAAATATAGCAGTGTATCTTTGACTTTTTCATTCTTTTAACCATATGACGCGTTCATCTCTATCTATAATTAACATTAAAAATAGTGTTTTCACATTATTTCTCAAACCAATCTTAAAAATCATCAGGAGTACTTTTTTGATATACTTTTATTAATGCTGGGCGTAATGGTTAAAAGATTTCCACTAGTTCCTCTCCACCAAGCTGAGTTGAAAAATGCTTATCTGTAAACAACATAGACAAAGAGGAAATAAACGTTTCCGTATCTTTCTCTGTCCCAAGGATATTAATTAATTTTCCTACTAGGTAAGTATCATTAAACTTAAGATCTGCCTTCACATCAAAAGTTTTGATAAAAGCTTTTATCATGCGTACAATTTTGTCTTTATCGCCATAATTGATTTCACCACTCATATCAATATAGTCACTAATCCCTGAAGAAATAATGGCAACTGCTTCTTCTTTCGCCTTATCAGATAATTCATTTAATGACTGGGATTGATTGATGACTTCTTGAGTTTTATCTGTTACGTAATCTCTCATTATCCTATAGGCATACTCCGCAAAGTAATCTTGAAAAAATTCTTCTACAGGGTAACCAACTTCGTTTTCCCAACCAGGAGAAATTTCATTATCAGTACTTATTAAATCTATTAAAAACCAACCCGTTCTCTGAGTGTTGATTCTATAATATTTTTAATTTCCTATATAAATCAAAAATATTATAGAATCAATAAGCTAATTAAGAAACAAACTTTAGAAACTCTAGAAGAACTTCTGAATTTATATAGAAGTGTGTAGCTACTTACTAAATATACAAAAGTTAAAATAAAATACTCTGGATACTCTTTATACTGCATTAAAGTTAGTAATATTAACAGCAAAGATATCGAAAAAACAATAACATAATATGTGTCAAAATTTTTCATAATAAGAACTCCCTTACTGTTGCATACTAACATAATCCAAAAACTCTTCTACTTCAGCTAAAGACATTCCACTTTCTTTAGTCCAAAAAACAGTTTTTTCTATCGATCCTTCTCTGTAAACTGTAAATGTCGGAGTCGAGTTAATTGAGTAGCGACTCTTGAATTCTTTCCACTCATTTTCATCTTCTCTAACTTTTGCTACATTCACGTAATAAATATTTTCTTTTCCCTTTTCTACCAGCATATCGAATAGCTTCCTGCTTTTGATGATCGATTTCTTGTGCTACATCTAGTAAATTTTCATCAATTTCTATATCATAAAGTATTTCACTAGTGTCTACATCCACAATATATACTTTTTATCAGTAGCAATTTTTGAGTAATCCGTTAAAATGATCTCAGTCTCGTCACTTTCATCAGTATAAATATACGTTAACAATGAACTCACCTTTTCAATCGGTGTTAGCTCTAAGCCTACTGTATTTTTTACTATTGAGTCATTATTTACCACCATAACTTCGTACTGTATATACCATCCTATTTGGTTTCCATCAATATCAGTAATTGGCTCACTAGCTAATGGAGTCTCCGGAACAATATTTTCCTGATATTTCTTAAACTCTTCTGTAGCACGAAAAAGGTTATCATGTTCCTCACTTGAAACTGGTTGAGTCATAGAAAATGTTACTTGGCTAAACAGAGGGAAAATAAACACTACAATCAACAAAGTATAAAAAAAAGCCCTTCTTTTTCATTTTTTATCTTCCAATCACAAATTGAAAAACTTATTCCTGCAACTTTGAGTCTAGTATCACAATCGACTGACTACAACTATTCATTTACATTCTACTTTAAGTTCCTCCTTAACCATTAATTTTATTAAAGATACTTGTAATAGTGATTCTCACAAAATTTCATGAAAAATACTTTATTACTGTATCTAAAATTCCAATACACAACTTATCGACTATTATCTGAAAACCAAAACTTATTATTCCTTGATGTTATTCTAGC
>NZ_BJLL01000014.1:0-50895 GCF_007996925.1 Enterococcus sp. NBRC 3427
CCCACTTCTGTCACAACCTCTTCCACATCTTCTTACTTTTTCATTGCCGCTTTTAGTGCTGCTGCTAATGGGCTTTCTTCTGGTTCTTCTGCCTGTGCATATTTTTTCAGCAAGCGACGTTCTTCATGTTTGGTCATTTTCTTCTTCTGCTCTTTTTTATCAAGCATTTTTTCTGTCGTTCCGTCGTATTTACAACGGAAATAAGCACCATTTTTGCCTTCGATGATTTCCATTTTCCGGTGACATTGTGGGCAGCGATGGTTGGAGACTTTTGGATCTTTTCTTCTGCGGTAGCTGCAATCTGAATTGGTGCAGACATAAATTTTGCCGTCTCGTGTGTTTTTCTCACGCAGATTGGCCCCACATTCTGGACATTTCTTTTGGGTGATCGAGAAATCTTGATATTCTTGTTTGCTTGATTTGATTTCATTCACCAAGCGTTTTGTTTCTTTTTCGATCCCATTCAAGAAGGTTCCTGCTTGTTTCTTTCCTGCAGCAATAGCTTCAAGGTCTTTTTCCCAGCTTTCTGTCAGATCCGGTGTCACTAAAGATGGGTTGACTAATACTAATAATTGTTTACCTTTAGGGGATACTTGCAGTCCTTGAGGGGTACGTTCCATCAGCTCTGATTTGATCAGTTTCTCAATGATCTCTGCACGAGTAGCCGGGGTTCCCAGACTGTATTTTTCCATTTGTCCAAGCAAGCTTGCTTCTGTCAACGGTTTAGGCGGTGCAGACAATTCTTTTTTGATGGTGAAATCAGGATTGATCCGCATTCCTTTTTCCCATTTGACTGTTTCCGTTTCAGATTCCGTTTCGCCTTTCCACCCTGCTTGGACGACACGATTTTGTCGGAAAATGAATTGTTCTTTACCAAATTCAACCGTGACTTTTGTCTGACTGACTTTGTGTGGTTGAGCAAACAAGCCTAAGAAACGAGAGACGATCATCTGATAGATTTTTTGCTCTTCATTACTTAGTTTTTCATAACGTGCTCGGTTTTCAGTTGGCAAAAGCGCATGGTGATCGGTCACTTTATTGTCTTGGAATACTTTTGTCTGTTGGACGATGGCTCCGTTTTTCAAATACTGCTTGACCTCAGGAGCAAAGTCGCTGACTGCTTGCAGTCGTTCTTTCATCGTACTTTTCATGTCGTTTGTCAGATATTTGCTGTCTGTACGCGGATAAGTAACGATTTTATGGGTCTCATATAAACTTTGTACAAGACTTAATGTTTTCTTTGCAGAATAGCCATAGCGTTGATTGGCTTCTCTTTGGATCTCTGTTAAATCATAAGGTAGCGGCGCAGATTCCGTTTTTAATTTTTCTTGGATATCTGTGACAGTTCCTTTGCTTGTACTGATCAATTGAACAAGTTTTTGTGCTTCTTCTTGTGTTTTTAAAGCAAATTGATTTTTTTGAACCATTTTGGCTTGTTCTTTTCCAGCGTGCAACGTGATCGTAAAATACGTTTGTGGACGGAACTGTTCGATTTTCTTTTCTTGATCTCTCACTAATGCTAGTGTCGGTGTCTGCACACGGCCTGCTGATAAATTGTCCGCATACTTCACAGTTAAGGCTCTGGTCACATTCAATCCTACCAACCAGTCCGCTTTTGCCCGGGCAAGAGCAGATTCATACAATGCATCATATTCTTTTGCAGGTCTTAGTTGCTTGAATCCTGTTTTGATTGCTTTATCTGTTTGAGAAGAGATCCATAACCGCTTCACTGGTTTATTGAAATGCACATACTCTAAGATCCAGCGAGCAACAAGTTCTCCTTCCCTTCCGGCATCTGTCGCAATGACTGCTTCTGAGACATCTTTTCGTTGAGCCAGCTGCTTGATTGCTTTTAATTGATGTCCTGTTTTAGGAAGTGGTTTGATTCCTAGTTTTTTAGGGATCATCGGCAACGTGTCCATTTGCCAGCTCTGCCATTCCTTATTCAGATCTTCCGGCATTTTCAATCCTAATAAATGACCAAGGGCCCAAGTAACGATCACCTTGGGTCCTTCATAATAATTTTTGTGCTTTTGATTAGCACCAAGCACCTTGCTTAGGTCTTTCGCAACGCTTGGTTTTTCCGCTAGAATTAGTTGTTTCATAAAATTCCTTTCTGCTTTCTACTGTGATGGGCTGATGATTTTTCAACAACGCAAGTCCCTTGTATTGCTGTAAATCATCGTCACACTCTTCACACCAGCGCTCATCTCCGTCATTCCAAAAGGCGCTGAGAAAGTTGCTTTTTGCATTGATATATTCATAATTTTGATGGATCGCGATCCATTGTTTTTCGTACGCTTGTCGTGCTTCTTCAAAAGACTCGAATGTTTCTTCTGCTTCAATATCTTCTTCCCAGTCTTCAAAGAACCACCAAGGCTCATTGTCCCCGAACATGGTAATTACTTGATACATACTCGTGCTCCTTCTTTCAGCTTTTCTAGACTCATCTTAGTCACTTTTCAAGAAAGTTGCAAGAATTTTCTCTTATAAAAGGATCATTTAATGAACATCTTGAAAATGATATAAATGAATCTGATTGTTTAAGGCAAAGTAGCGATAAAGTCATTGATCATCCAAAAATAGCTGTCCTCTGGATCGATTGTCGGTTCTTTTGTAAAGTATCCTAAAAAACGCAAGGAAAGATAGCCGTGGATCATACTACGTAATTCTCTGCTTCGGTGGACTTTTTCTTCTTTCGTTAATTGAAAAGCCTCAAAGATCTGCAAAATGATCTGGTTCGTTTCATGGATTCCCTCTAATAAAACTGCTTCATTGGTGTGGGGCACACTGATCAGCAACTCATACACTGCTTGATTCGAAAAAGCAAAGGATCGATAAGTTTCTGCATAGATCTGCAGTGCTTCTTGTCCACTTTTTCCCACAAGAGCCCGACGCAGCTGGTCATTAAGTTCCTGCAGAAGTTTTGCTGTTAACGCTGTTTTGACATCACGAATATTTTTGAAATGGTTATACAGCGAGGGAGCCTTGATATCCAAGCGTTTTGCTAAATGCTGAAAGGTTATTTGCTGAACATCCATCTCTTCTGCTAGTTCTCGAAAGCAGTCGATGATTTTCTCTTGAGACAGATTTCTTTTTTTCATTTCCATGTTTCCTCTCATAAAATAAATCCTTCACTCTTTCAGTTTACCACGAAAAAGAAAGAGAAAAAAGAGACTTTCATTGATAAACTACATATTGTAGTTTATAATAAAGAACTGTAGATGAAAATTTTCAGAAAGAAGGAGTCTAATTGGCTGCAAGAATAAAGGAAAAATTATTTAGGAAAAGAGAAACTTGGGAACAAAACTTGTTTGTCTTATGGTTTGGAACATTTATGGCTGGTATCGGATTTAGTTTAGTCATGCCTTTTATGTCACTTTACATAGATACGTTAGGTAATTATAGTACGGCACAATTGAACTTTTGGAGCGGATTGACTTTTTCATCTACTTTCTTGGTGACTACGCTGATCTCTCCTTGGTGGGGGAAATTAGCCGACCAAAAAGGAAGAAAATTGATGCTGCTGCGTGCTTCATTAGGAATGGCAATCGTCATTTCTTTGATGGGTTGCGTGACTAGTGTGTATCAATTAGTCGCATTGCGTCTGCTTCAAGGGATTTTTTCTGGTTATATCAGTAATGCCACTGCCCTTGTCGCAACTGGGACGCCAAAAGAAAAAAGTGGTCAAGTTCTTGGGACCTTAGCAACTGGTTCTGTTACAGGAACATTACTTGGACCGCTTCTTGGTGGGATCTCTGCTTCAGCGTTTGGCTATCGCCCTACCTTTTTCATTACAGGGATCATCTTATTTTTCGTCTTCTTGCTGAGTCTGTTTTTCGTCCATGAAAAATTTGTCCCAGTGAAAAAAGAAAACATGGTTTCTGCCAAACAGATTTTCAAAGACTTGAAATATCCACACGTCGTCATCGGTATGTTCGTCACAACGATGATCATCCAAGCATCCAACAATTCTATCAGCCCAATCATCAGTCTGTACATTCGTCAATTGCTGCATGGACATGGGAATGTTACATTGATCAGCGGAATCATCGCTTCGATACCTGGAATTGCTACTTTGATAGCCGCTCCAAGATTTGGTCGCTTAGGTGACAAGATTGGGAGTGAAAGAATACTTGCGATTGGTTTGGGTTTTGCGATTTTGGTTTATATCCCAATGGCATTCGTCACGAATGTTTGGCAATTAGCTGCCTTACGTTTTTTGATTGGTATCTCTGATGCTTGTCTGCTCCCTGCTGTCCAAGCATTGATCACAAAATATTCGCCTCATCAAGCTGCTGGACGGATCTTCAGTTATAACCAATCTTTCCAAGCAACTGGTAACGTAGTAGGACCTATGATTGGCTCCAGTGTTTCCAGTGCATTTGGTTATCGTGGCGTTTTTCTTTCAACTTCTCTTCTTGTTTTGGTCAACTTCTTGCTTGTACGACACAATACACAAGAGATCCATCAGCAAGAAACTGCAGAAGAAAAAGCTTCAGGAGTCTCCATATCTTCAGAGCACTCTCCTTCTCATAGACAATAAGCGTAACTGAAAAACACTGCTTGAACAGTTGTCACAGACTGTCCTTGCAGTGTTTTTGTTTAGTCCTGTTTTTTCAAGAATTCAGATAAGAGGGATAATCCCTTTTCCAAGGTTTCTTTTTTACAACAGTAACCTAGTCGGGCATGCTTTGGTAAATCAAAGGCACTTCCTGGTACTAATAGTACTCCTGTTTCTTCTAATAAATTGATACAAAATGTCTGATCATCTTCTTCGATGGTTAATTTGATGAAAGAAGTAGAGACGTAATTGGGAGCGACAAGTTCAACTTTCGGTTCATTTGCTACCCATTGTTTTAAAATAGCAAGGTTCTCTGTAATGATCTTTTTGTTTCGCTCCAAGATTTTTTCTTTATTCTTCAATGCATGTACAGCAAGATCATCTGACAGGACTCCGCCGCAAATCATCGTGTAGTCTCGATATTTTCGAAAAACCTCTGCCAATTCAGGTCCAGTAGCTGTCCAGCCAATACGGATACCTGGAATGGAGTAGGTTTTGGATAGGGAATTGGTTGCTATACCTTTCTCATAGACATCTACGATCGACAAGAATTCACCATTATCCGTTAAAGGCGCATATACTTCATCTATCAATACATATGCATCTACTGTACGAGCAATTTCTGCGATTTTTTCTAAAGTTTTCCGATTTAGCAATGTGCCTGTAGGATTGTTTGCACTATTCAAACAGATGATTTTTGTTTCAGGTTTGACTAAAGCTTCCAGCTGTTCTAAATCAAACTGCCAATCTGCTTCTTCCTTCAAATGAACAAAGTCAACAGTGGCACCTAAAGATTTGGGGATGTCATATAATTGCTGATAAGTAGGAAGCATCGAAACAACATGGTCTCCTGCTTCCACTAACGCGTATAGAGCTAAAAGATTAGCACCAGTCGCTCCGTTCGTTTGTAAGATGTTTTCTGGATCGACGGTTTGATAAAGAGAAGCGACTTCTTGTTTGAACGCATCTGATCCTTCAATCCAGCCATAGTCCAATGGTTCATTTTTGCGTTTTTCGAAAAACTCACTTACGTTGGTCCCGTCTAAGCCAACGAGTTCGTCTAATGTCAATGCTTCGATCGAACTTTGTGCAATATCATATACCGCTTTCTTTTCCCATTTATTTAGCCATTCTTCTACACCGAAATTTGCGATTTCCATGTTTCTTTCCCCCTTATATCTTGATCCAGCCTACAGCAAGCAACCCGATTGAAAGCAGCGCGGCCACACAAATCAGCCCAATCATTACTTTTTCTTTTCCCGTAATTTGATGGTTGTTTTCCCGACAAGCAATCCAGTAGAAGCAAAAACCAGGAAGATAGGCAATACTACATAAAAGGACATAAGAAAATCCTGCTAAAGTGATTCCCATCAATTCAAAAACTACAGCAATCCCACCGATCATTACTTGTTTTTTGACTCCTTCTTTTAAAGAAAATTGGACTTGATAGATCCCGACAAGCAGATAACAAATCAAGATTGCTGCTGTACATAAAGAATAGGCAAATTGATAGGCATAATCAGTAACTAAGAAAGTCAATAAGAACAGATTAGTCAAGATGGCAGTAACAACTAACGAATAAGTTGGGGCATTTTTTTTATTCGTTTTTCCCCAAGCTTTCGGCAACAGACCGTCTCGAGCCATCAACATCGTTGTTTCTGCTGGGAGCATCGTCCAAGACAGCCAAGAACCGATGATCGAAATGATCAAGCCGATATTGATCAGTGCCGCTCCCCAATTTCCCACGATTCCTTTTAAAATATTTGCCATAGCAGGTTGTGAAATAGTTGCTAACTCTTCTTGAGATAAGACACCGTATGGCAAGATCGAAGCAAGGATATAGATAAACAATAAGCAAAGCAGCCCAATGATGGATGCTTGCTGGGCTTCTGAACGTTTCTTCGCGCGGTTAGCTAAAACACTTGCACCTTCGATCCCTACAAAGACCCACATCATGACCATCAAACAACCTTTGATCTGCAACCAGATCGTTCCTTGCTGTCCTGATCCATTCACTAGATTATCAGATACGTTGCCCCAAAAATCAGTAGTGAATATATTCACTTTAAATGCGATAAATACAAATATTAAAAATAGGAATAATGGCACTAATTTACAGATCGTCACGCTCGTATTGATCACGCTCGCTCCTTCGATCCCATTGTTTACTAATAAAGTCAGACCCCAAATAAAAAGACTTGCAAATAAAATAGAAGGAACATTTTGTCCCCCTTTGAATATCGGAAAAAATTCTCCCATGGCACTCATTAGCATCGTCGCAAAAGCAACATTTCCTAGCCACGCAGACAACCAATATCCCCAGCCACTAATGAAGCCACCTAACTTACCAAATGAAGCTTCTGCATACCCAAAAATCCCGCCATCCAGATCTGGGCGTTTTTCTCCTAAATGATTCAGCGATAATACCAAAGCTAAAATACCAATCCCGACGATTATCCATGAAAGGATTGCTGGCCCAGGGGCTGCAGAACTAGCCAAATCACTCGTGATTCCAAACACACCGCTTCCGATTGACGAACTGACAACGAGAGCAACCAGTCCCCACTTACTAATACCTGTCGATTTCTTTTCCATTTCCATCACCTTCACTTATAAAATTGAACAAACAACCTGCAAAATATTTCCTTTATTTTGCAACTGCTCTTGCTTACCAAAAAGCAACTTTATTCATATTATTGGATATTATGGACTGTTTTCACTGAAATTACAAGTATAAAATGAATAAAAATTAATTTTATTGCAAAAAAACAGCTATGCTGTCCAAAAGAAAAGGGGTTTCTTTTGTTAGCCATAGCTGTTTTGATTCATTTCATATCGCTTAAACGTATTGTAAAACTTTTGTTTCTTGGTATGCGTGGTCGATCAAACCGCCACCTAGACATTCCATTCCGTCATAAAATACAACTGCTTGTCCAGGAGTGATGGCACGTACAGGTTCGTCGAATACGACTTCTGCACGGTTATCATCCAATAAGCGAACTGTCACAGGAACATCTTGTTGACGGTAACGGAATTTCGCTGTGCACTTGAATTCTTTTGGCATTGGTTCATTCGTCGTAAAGTGGATTTCACTTGCATCCAAGCTTGTGGCGTACAGTGCAGGATGGTGGAACCCTTGACCCACGTATAATGTGTTCGTCGCTAAATCTTTCCCTACGACAAACCAAGGTTCTTGCGAATCTCCTCCGCCACCGATTCCTAGGCCTTGACGTTGACCGATCGTATAGTACATCAAGCCAGCATGTTGCCCTTTGACTTCACCGTCAAGAGTGACCATATTTCCTTTTTTCGCTGGTAGGTAGTTGCTCAAAAATTGTTTGAAGTTCTTTTCACCAATAAAGCAGATTCCTGTTGAATCTTTTTTCTTAGCAGTCGCAAGGCCTGCGCGTTCAGCAATTGCCCGCACTTCTGATTTTTCCATACCGCCTAGAGGGAACATCGTTTTTGAAAGCTGTTCTTGTGATAATTGACTAAGGAAGTAAGTTTGATCTTTATTGTTGTCTACTCCGCGAAGCATATGGACCACACCGTTTTCATCGCGAGTGACTTGCGCATAATGTCCAGTAGCTACATAATCAGCACCAAGATCCATTGCATAGTCCAAGAATGCTTTGAATTTGATTTCTTTGTTACACATCACGTCTGGGTTAGGTGTACGTCCTGCGCGGTATTCGGCTAGGAAATATTCAAATACACGGTCCCAATATTCTTTTTCGAAATTCACAGAATAATAAGGAATCCCGATTTGAGCAGCTACTTTCGCTACATCCTTATAATCTTCCGTGGCCGTACATACGCCGTTTTCGTCCGTATCATCCCAATTTTTCATGAAGATTCCGATCACGTCGTATCCTTGTTCCTTTAATAAAAGTGCTGTTACAGATGAGTCGACACCGCCGCTCATCCCTACGACAACGCGTGTTTGGCTGTTGTCTGTCATGATATCACCATCATTTCAATTAGATTCTGAAACATCTACGAGTTGAAGGTCGCAACTTTTCAGTATTTTACATTATACGTCATATTTCTGAAAATTTCATCCCTTAATTATCAGCGTTCGAATACATAACATATTATAGGGGAAAAACAGCGCTATCTTCATACTCCAGTGATTCTCATGATCAAAAGAGGAACGGCAGTTTCGATTCATAAGAAAAACAAAAGAACAATATTGTAATAAGTAGCAAATAGATAATTCATCCCTAACAGTAGCCACTTCATTCGATTATCTTCAAGTTTTGTAGAGAAATAGAGACCCATCAAGCCAGAAATCATCATGAAAAGCAACAAAGGGATAACAAGCCAAGATTTAATAGTATTTGAATGGAAAGCCAACAAGTAATGGATCCCAATAAGCGAACTGATCGATATCAGCATCGGTAGACCTAGACCGAACAGGTAGAATGTTTTTTTCTTTTTTTGATAGTCTAATGTTACGACTGCTCCAAAATACAACACACATACTAACAACAACTCCCACCTAGGTAAACTTATCCACCCGATGATCCACCCAATGATGTAAACAAGCCCTACTCCGCAAGTCAAAAGAAAATGGAGAGCAATCACTAGCCATTTTACTTTTATAGAATCCATTCTTCTTGTAAAAGCTAGACTGATACCACTTAAAATCCAACATGAATACTGGACGATCAGAAATCCTATCACTTCATGACGAATATACAAATGACTGCTGAGCAAAATCATACAGAAGAATAACAGAACCACCGATACCCGCTTACTTTTCTTACTTTCTATTGATAACATTCAACTCGCTCCTTTTTAATTGTTTGCTTCGTTGCTGACTTCAAAAAGTTTGAAACAAAATAAATAGAAATTGGAAAACATTAAAATATGTAGCAAATAGATAATTGATGACTAACAACAGCCATCTTAACTTCGCAGATTTGATCTTTGTCGAAAAATAAAGACCTGCTAAGCCAGGGAAGGATATGAAAATCATTAAAGCTGCACTTTGAAGACTATTTCCGTAATAGAAATGAACCATCCCTAGACACCAGCCAGACAGTAACATAGATATACATAACCCGACCAAATTGATATTTAGTTTCATTTTTTCTCCTTTTGATTTTAATCCTCTTTTTCTTACAACAGAAACGTTCCGCCATTTTTCTACCAACCAAAAATGATCCAGTTAAAGATACATATCAAATTCGATACTATAACAATCGCTTTTAAACATTTAGAATTGATTTTTGTTGAAAAAACCAGGCTTAACCCACCAAATAACCAAATACAAAACATTATTCGTATACGGGTCCCATCGTCGTTATAATTTATTGAAGGGAAAAAAATAGTCAAAGCTATACAAAGCACTAGCAGACTTATTGAAATGTTCGTACATGTCTTACTTTTTAGTGATAACATTCACACATCTCCTTTCCGATTGATACATGGCTATCTTAATAAATGACCATAAAATTGCATCATAGTAAGATGGGTAGCTATTAGATAATTTAGTATTATCAGGAACCATCTCATTCTTACAGACTTGACTTTTGTAGAAAAATATAGTCCTGTTAATCCTGGAAAAATCATTATAAGTAACATATATACTCATTGAGGGCTATTTCCGTAATAGAAATGAGCTATTCCGAGACACCAGCCAGACAGTAACATAGATCCACATAAACCGATCAAATTGACATTTAATTTCATTTATTTCCCCTCAGTTTCGTTTTTTATTGAAACAACAAACTAAAACAGAACAATTTACATAGCATAAATCACCCAACTATAAATACCAATCAAATCAAGTAGGATAACTAGCTTTTTTAACCTTTTAGAATTGATTTTTGTCGAAAAAACCAAACTCAAACCGCCAGTACTCCAACAACAAAATATTATGGACACTAAGAACTGAAGATTATTTTCTATAGAAGGATGAAAATAAAAACTAGCTGAAATGAAACAAATTGACAACAAAATTATTGAAATGATCGTACACGTCTTACTTTTTAGTGGTAACATTTACACATCTCCTTTCTAATTGATTGATACTTGTCTATCTTCAAAAAAACTCTAAACAAAAATCTCACAATTTGTTATTTAAAAATAAATAAATAAAAAATATAATAACACAGTAAAATAAATAGATATACAAATCAACACGTCTGTTCAATACTCATCCCTACCAAGAAATTGTATCTTCTGTAGACTATCTAACCCCAAATAAAATATAACACCTTTGATTTTATTCGTAAAAATCCTAAGTTAAACGATAATTATTCCATTAAAGATAACAGTTCTCAATTATCGATATAGCTGATTTTACTCTTTGGTGTTATGTGCAATATACGCCTATATTAAATAACTGATATATTTTATTTTTAAGCTATCATCACACTGATTCATATGTTATTATTCTAGCATAAAACAAGGAGGGATTACATTGAAATCAAAAATTAAATTGTTTCTGACTACCTGTTTACTCGCCGTCGCATTTGCCATCCCAATCACTACTGTACATGCTGATACAGATACCCAGCAGATATTGTAGGAGTATTATGAAGAATTCAAAAATGAATACGCTTCCTTTAATCAGACATTTGAAGAATTCACCTCGAATTATTACAACCAACCATTCAATTCCGCGGTTTCCGAAGAAGGCCAATTGCGTGACTACCTAAACACCGTCAATGAGCACTATATTCGTAAAGAAGCCGAACAATTATCCAAAGACCCGCCTCTCTGGTCATTCAATATCGGAAATGCTTTGGAGAATATCACTTTTGAAAAAGTATCGACTTATCATAAATATGATCTGATGAATATCGTTCAACCAGGAGATATCATTTTCGAACGGAAAAGGGCTGGAATCACTCCAGTATTTCTTCATCATGTGATGATCGTAGAAGGTATCTATGAAGAAACTCATCTCATCAACGGAAAACCAGAGACATTCAAATATATCCGAACTATCGAAGCAACTGATTATAGTCCTATACTTGAAACAAAAGCTGGAGGCGTTGTTTACGGTGTCTTGGATGATGAGCGTTTCGATTATACTGATTCAACTATTTTAAGAGTTCCAGAAGCGACACCAGCACAAAGAAAAGCAGCCATCTCATTTATGCATGGACAATTAGGTAAACAGTATGATATCTGGTTCGAGATAAGAGAAAGGGATCGCTCATCCACTAGAAATGAATGGTATTGCTCTTATCTAATTTGGGCTGCTTATATGAACGCAACACCTGATGGGAGAATCGATGAACTAACTAATAAAAATGATCCTAGTTTCCAAGGTATTGATTTAGAAAGAACAGACTTTATTAATGGAATGGGTGTAACTCCAAATGACATAAAAAAATCCGATAAAGTCGAAAAGATCAATCCTTTTTTCCTAAATTATAAAGATTACGCAGAAAACATACGCTGGTCGAGTACCGGCACTCCTATAGATGGCGAAGATTTCATTTTTAGCCGCAGTTCCAACTCATACACCTTAAGGAATGATTATCATTTCATCGCCACGGACAAAAATAACGGGAGACCTTATGCAAGTACACGTCTTACTTTCGGGCGCAATCATTCTGGAACGATCGTCGTAGAATTCGATATGTTCACCCGTTTTCTTTTAACAGACGAAGCAAGAGCCAAATTTTCTGACAGGAATATCCCGCTTATTCCAGAGACGATTGAAGATCATGATGTTCCGAACCATGTGATGAACTGGATCAATACCTATACCCAATGTTCGTTGGAGATCGTTTATTCTAACAATATCTCTACTGACAACAATCACTTAAGATATAATCCTTCTTTTACAAAAAATTACGAAGAAAAAACATCCAGTCAATCCTTATCAGATCAACCAAGTCGTCCATACACCGCCTGCCTTCACTCAGCAAAGATTTGACTATACAGAGAACCTCAGTATCTATGACAAATACGAAATGACGCGACCGAATCCTTTCAATGCAGATGTTTCTTATAATCGAGCTACACCAAACTGGTATTATTTTTACAATAATTATCATGCGTTGATAAAATTAGAGAATGGTACCTATCGCCACGCCTCTTATCTAAGGATCCATGGTTCATTCACAACTGCTGCTTCTGTCAGGAATGGTTATGGCTTCAATCATGATTTCACGATGACGGACGAAGCAAAAGCGATTTATGGGAATTATTTCTATCATATCGGTGTGAATCAGTCGGTAGATTATGCGATTGACTGGCTAAACCGATACACAAAAGAAAACACCCTGATCGTCTATTCCACTAATATAGATAATGATGTTAGGAAATTGAATGATGGTACTGCCACGGTCAGAAAAGCAGTTAATGATCAAGGGAAATTCGTGTACTGTATTTTGTAGTTCCTCCTTACAACATATGACTGTATTACTAAAAAATAGGATAAAAAGTCGCGCCAAAAAGGGACGACTTTTTATCCTATTTTTGAAAATCAGGTACTTCAATTCTTTTATAACATGCAGCGAACTGTTTTTCTATTTTGATCCTTATGGCACAGAATTGGGCAGCAGGCTCAAAAGCTTGTATTTGTGGGGACAAGTCCTGCCAAATCAAAAACACGAGAAGCTGTTTTTGGTTGCCTGTTCTTATCACTTGATGCAGGGCAGCTTTTTCACGACCTCTTTGCTTCATATATTTCTTTGATTTGCTGCTCGGATAATGGCGTACCGAATGGCAGTTTTTCTTTTAGAAGGTCTCTTTCTGGTGCGTCTACGCCTACATTGACGACGTTTTCGATGGGTACACTATAATGATGGATATGCCCGTGAAGGTTTCGAATGGTGTCGTTAGGTCCGAGTAACATTGGATAATGCGTCAAGTAATATTGCTGATGGTCGAACTTCACGATAGCACCTACGTCATAAAAATAAAATTTGGGACTGCCATCAGAAAGTCCAGGATCGTTTTTTTCTAAATAACGGAAGAACGCACGACTGTCATGATTCCCTTTGATCAAGTGGATCGTTCCTTGCAGTTGACTGACTAATTCTAAGATTTCTGCATTTGCTTTTTCATATTGCGGATGCATGGCAAGATCACCTAGATGATAGACGTGATCCGTTTCTTTTACTACTGCATTCCAGCTAGTGATCAACTGTTGGTTCATCTCATCTACATTTGCAAAGAGTCGCGGAGCAAAGTCATTTTCTCCTAGTAAACGCTCATGAAAAAAGTGCATATCACTCGTAAAATAATTCATGTTTCTCCTGCCTCCCTTTTCCTTAGAGTAAACAAAATTGCTGATCGGAGCAACTCATAACATCTAAAAAAGGCTGTGAAAAAACCACTTGATTTCAAGTAGGAAGAAAATTTTTATCACCGCTCCTTTTCTATTCGTTTTTTTGTTCACGGTGTTCTTTCACCAGTTTTTTCTGTAATTCTTTATCATAATTTCGAGCAACGGGTGTCAAAAATAAAACGATCCCACATAAAAGCGTACCAATTCCCGCAATCAGAAACATCTTTTCTACACCAATCTTATCTGTCAAGGGGCCCGCAAATATTAAGCCAATCGGCCCTGGCAAAGTCATTAATGAGTTGAATACACCTAAGACTCGTCCTAAAACGTTCGGTTCATAACTCTGTTGGATGATCGCCATCAGTAAGGTATTGAAATAAGGTGTGGCAAAACCTGCCCCGGCATTCAGTAAAAGAAAATAAAAGAATCCCTGTGTTGTCCCCGGCAACAATCCACTAGCACCAATCGTGGTACCTACGACTACATAAGCCATGAAAATCGGCTTCATCCGGTCTTTCCATTTACCAAAAAAGCCAATAACTGCTCCACCTGCAAGCATCCCTACTGAATAGACTACTTCGACAAGACCTGCCTGTCCTACATTTTGACCAAAATACCCCATCGTCATCAACGGATACAGACTGGCAGCCGGCATAAACAATAACGTGAACACAGCACCGTTGAGCATGATATGCCAGAGACCTTTATTCTCGTACAATTTTTTCACACCAAATTTTGTATCTGTCAACAAATGAATGGTTTCGCCTTGCGAAATAACCTTAGGGATCGTCACAAAAACAAGTAATCCTACACCGAATACCGCGCCTAGCACATCAAGCAAAATCAGCCAGTTGATAGGTATTACTGTAAATAAAAACGCACCTATTGCAGGCGCAATGATAAAATTCGCTGACTGGACCATGCCTAGCTGTCCATTGATACGTGTCAGCTCTTCTTCTGGGACCATCGTAGGAAGGATCGATTGGATCGTCGGCATCTGGAAAGTTTGAGCAATTGCACGAATGAACAACGATACAAACACTAGCCACAACGGAAATGTTTCAGAAATCGTACCGACTACTACCAAGACCATCGCAAACAATGCGACAATGATATCTGTCAAAATCAACAATCGCTTTTTGTCCCAACGATCCACCAACGGACCAGCAAACGGACTCAGCAAAACCATTGGGATCATACCTAATAACGTAGCAAAGCTCAAGATCGTTGCTGAACCTGTTTCTTTCGTCAGATACCAAATGATTGCATATTGCACGATCATACTCGTGATTCCAGATAAAAACTGACCTGTCAAAAACAAGTTGATATTTTTACGCCAATGTAACACCGGCTCCTTTTCTTCTCCCATATCCTTCCCCCACTTCCTCTAAGACTTATCGTCCTTACGTAGCTAGAATTATACTTGATTATTTCCTTGAAACCTAGCTGTTTGTTCAAATACCATCGTTATATATTTTCAGTTTTGTTAAAAAAGTAAAATTAGCAGAAAAAAATCAGCAATCATGCTAAACTAAGAAAAAACTAGGAGGGCATCAGTCATGAAAATCAACTTTCAGACCACTCTTACCCCTGAAGAAATCAAAATCGTACTTGAACAGGCACAAGGTACGATCTGGATCAGCCGCAAACTACCTAAGCTTCCAGAAAATGCTTTTTATCTCTTTTATAATCAAAAGGTGTGTACAGCAATTGGGAAAACGGTGCAACCAGAAACAATCGATACCGTCATCATGATCCAACTTCCTTGGGATATAGAAGCCGATTATATGATCTACATGCTCACCGAACAAGCAGAAAAAGCTGGTCTTACAATAGCCAAAGAACCATTTACTTCGATTCCTGAAACTGCTAGAAAGAAAATGACAGAACACCAAGAGAAGATTGCTGCTATACTAAGTACATTTGGTTATCCAATCGATTCTTCCATGCCATCTGCCGCTGAAGATACGAAGAAAAAACCAGCAAAAGCTCGTCATCGCTGGTCAAAAGAAGTCAGTGATATTCCTTTTACCGTCGATTTCAGGGGAAGTCAAGCAACGCTTTACTGGATCAAACGAAATGAATTGCTGATCAAAGCAGGCGCGACGCTCGTCAAAGATCCTCCTTTAAATAAAGACGGCTCATTAGGTTATGCTGCTAAATATGGGCAAAAGCTACGAGATGATTATAAAGACAAGATTTCAGGTATAACCACGATCGAAGATATCATTGTAAAAAGTGTGAATGAGGCAAGCTTGCTGTTGTACTTTGCCGGAACAAATAGTTGGTTGGAAATAGTGGATGAACATGGAAAATCAATTGATGAGTGGACGAGAGTCTGATTTACAGCAGAAAAAATAAAAAAGACAACTATTTTGTGTCGTCCTTTCAAAGTTAGAGATCTAACGATTAGGCCGTTTCAAAACTAGTTGTCTTTTTACATCCACAGATTATTCGACTTTTTCGAATAACCCTCGGCTGATCATCCCATCCATCAAAAAATAGAATTTATCTTGACTCATTTTCTGTTTCGGATCTTTGAAAATATTGACTGCTTTCAGTCCGTTTGCTGTAGTGATCGACATTTTCAATGTTTGGATATCTTTTGATACAGTGATTTTCAGTTTGAAGCCTTCTTTGCTTTGCGGCGTTGCATCTAATGGTCGGATCAATTGATAATTGCCTCCGTTTGTTTCTGTAAACCCATTATCACGCAATGTATATCTTTTTGCATCAGGATGCAAACGATAGCTGATCGGTGCGCCAAGTACAGTTGCTGTTGTTTCAAATGCCATGATTTTCACCTCGATAAAATTAGTTTCTCTTTATTATAAAAGTTTATCCTGATTTTTACTAGGTTTTTCAGTTAAGTTCCCTAAAAATTGAAGGCGTTCTCTCAGACATCCATCCACATCAGAATGACTTTATTAGTTATTTTTTGACAGCACGAACTAATTGATCAAGGAAATAATGGATGTCTTCTTCAGTATTTCCCAATCCAAAGCTGATACGAATGGATTCTTTTAGTATCGGCGTATCTTCTCCATACATCGCTTCTAATACGTGAGAAGGTTCGATGTTCCCTGCTGTACAAGCCGAACCAGTAGAAATAGCGATTCCGTTCAAATCAAGCTTCATCAGTAGCAAATCATTTGCTTCGCCAATCAAGCGAAGATTCAACACATGAGGGAGTTTATTCGTTAAATCACCATTTACTTGATAAGGGATGTCGTTTGCTTCTAATGTATCAAGAATCAATTGTTGGAATCCTTGATATTTGTTGTTACGTGCTTCACGTTCTTCAGGTGACAGCAGTTCAACTGCTTTTGCCATTCCCCAGATTCCTGCTAAGTTTTCTGTACCTGCACGTCGCTTTTCTTCCTGCTCGCCACCTAAAAGCAAGGCAGGGATATTTACTCCGTCTCGTTTATATAAGAAACCGACGCCTTTTGGTCCATTGATTTTATGAGCAGAGATACTTAATAAATCGATCCCTAATTCTTCTGGATGGATCGTTTGGTTTCCATAGGCTTGTACCGCATCTGTATGGAAATAAGCTGGATGATCCGCTAAAAGTTCACCGATTTCTTTGATTGGCATCAAATTTCCGATTTCATTGTTCCCATACATCACAGAGACCAAGATCGTATCTTCTCGTAACGCTTTTTTGACCTCTTCGATCGACAGATTCCCTTTTTCATCTACAGGCAGATATGTAACGTCAAACCCCTTTGTCTCTAAATATTTCATGGTATTAAGAACAGCAGGATGTTCGATAGCTGTAGTGATTAGATGTCTGCCTTCTTTTTGACGCGAGAACGCTGTTTCTAAGATAGCTGTATTATCCCCTTCTGTTCCACCACTATTAAAGATGATCTCATGAGGTTTTGCTTGCAGACTATCTGCAATGATTTGTCTTGCTGTTTCCAATTTTTCATGCGCGTGGCGGCCAAACCCATGTATGCTTGAAGGATTACCAAACGTTTCTTGCATGATCGCCGTCATCGCTTCAATTACTTGCGGATGCATGGGGGTAGTTGCCGCATGATCCAAATAAATAGTTTTCACTTCATTCATCCCTTCCAAATTATCGCTAGGCACATTCTAGCATAAAATAGCGAACATACCAAAGAAGAGATTACTTTTACCTAGAAGGCACTTAGTGTAGCGAAAAAAAGACTGCCCAAAATAAGGTGCAGTCTTTCTTCTCGTTGCTAATTGATCTTCTCGTTTTTCGTCTTTTTTTCTTATTCGAATTCTTTTTCTTCCAGACGGAATAACGGACTCATCGGTGTATTTTCATGGATGCGCTTGACCGCTTCACCCATTAATTCTGAGCATGTAACGATCGTTAAGTTTTCCGGATGACGATTTTCTTCTGTGAAAACAGAATCAGTGATACAAATATCTTTGATTGGTGCATTGTCTAAAATGCTTTTCGCATGATCGGACAATAATCCATGTGACGCACAGGCATATACTTCTTTTGCGCCGTTTTCTTTTAATACATTTGCTGCACGTGCAAGCGTTGCTCCGGTGTTCAAGATATCATCTACCATGATACATGTCTTTCCTTGAACATCACCAATCACATAACCACCCTCCGTTGAAGCATCATCTGCATGGTCTACGATGGCTAATGTACTGTTCAAATATTCTGAAAGACTACGTGCACGCTGAACGCCGCTGTTTTTTGGCGACACAACTACGATGTCATCTCCCGTCAGACCTAATTGACGGTAATAATGAGCAAACAATGGCATCGTAAATAAATTATCTACAGGAATATCAAAGAATCCTTGTACTTGAACCGTGTGCAGATCTAAAGTCAGTACTCGAGTTGCCCCTGCTTCTTCGATCAAGTTAGCAATCAATTTTGCAGTGATCGGTTCATGAGGTTTCGCCGTGCGGTCTTGTCTAGCATACCCATAGTAAGGCAATACGACATTGATCGTTTTCGCACTTGCTCGCTTCATTGCATCAATCATAATCAGCAGTTCCATGTAGTAGTCATTGACAGGTGCATTCGTTGATTGAACGATGTACACATGATCCCCACGGATACTTTCTTCAATATTGATGGAAATCTCCCCATCACTAAATTGCTTCACGACGCTTTTACCTAATTCTGTTCCAAACACTTTCGCGATTTTTTCAGCTAATGGACGATTCCCATTCAAACTAAAAATCTTCAACGTGTCATCCTGATACTTATTACTCATGTAGTCCTCCCCAAAACTTCTCTATTCTTCGATAGTTTAACATATTTTTCCAAGATTTTCTGTTAATTTCAGCAAATTCTTAAGGAAGTGAAACTGTTCCATTACTCCAACTGGCAGGAATAACTTTATGATAGTCCCCCCAATTGTCGTGTACTTTGTAATAACGTTCTCCTGTTTCAGTTTCAAAATAAGCATACGCCGTCACCCAATGATTGCCGTAAGTACTACCAAGTACTTTCAGGATTCCAATCATCACAGGCTTGCCTTCACGTATACGTTTTGTGGCTCGCTGCCATGAACCTAGAAGAGTTGCTCGTGCACGCTCGTGATTGCCATTCTTCTTTAAAAAATTAGAAATCCCTGTACTGACTTGAAAAGGAATCGTAGGAAGGCCTAGTGGTTGGATTTGGCTACGCAACGCCTTTGTCAATGCCATCGAGTTAGACGTGTTTTTCTTGCGGATCTCTAGGGGAAGCATCCACTCTTTACGATAGTCTTGATAGTAGGCAAGTAAAACCGCCGCCGCATAAGTCCCGCAAAGATAACCTGAAGGAGTAGCCCATTGCTTATACCTTAAAAAACGTTCTTCTGGCAATCCCACCCAACAATTTGCGAGTTCTTTTCCTGACCTTTTTTCTTCGATCAAAACAGGCACCTCTTCTTTTCTGTTGATCCATTGAGATAACTCGATTGATGGTTCATTGAGCAGTCTCCATTGGCTACGAGAAATGCCCTCTTGATAGGTATATTCTGCTGGAGAATATTCTATCGGATGTCCTGATTGATCGATGATCACATAACTTTGATCTTCAAAAATCAGTGCTAAAAAAAGCCGTTCGCTTTTTTTCGACTGTAGTTGCTGGGTGCTGGCTAATTTATTGATTTTTTTATCTACTTTAAAATAGAAAGGTTTGTCCACTACTTGTTTCAGTTGGGATCGCCTCCTTTTTTTCATTATAAGTGAACGATTGAAAAAAACAAATCAGTTTGATTGTCCGAATTTTCAAATTTTTTTATGTTCTATTTGTTAATTCCTTCATTTTGTAAGATAATGGGCACACGAAACAAAAAAGGAGCGATCGATGAATGAACAAAGAACGATTGAAACAAGATTTCTATGAAGCAGTCAATGAAGAATGGCAAAAAACAGCAAAAATTCCTGCAGATAAACCAGCTACAGGCGGTTTCCAAGACTTAGTTGACGGGATCGACCAACTTTTGATGGGAGAAACAGACGATCTGCTTGCCCATCCAGAAAAAGTATCTTCAGAAAAAATGAAACATTTCCTTGCTTATTATCAACTGGCAAACGATTATGACCGAAGAAATGAGTTGCATGCTCAGCCACTTCAGCCTGTAATCGAGAAAGTTGAATCATTGCAGTCTTTCGACGAATTGAATGAGCAATTCCCGGAATGGTTGTTGGATACACTACCATTGCCATTTAATCTAGATGTAGATGCTGATATGAAGAATGCACAGACGAATGCCTTCTTTGCTTATCCGCCTTCTTTATTTCTTCCAGATAAGACGTATTATGCACCAGAACATCCTAACGGTGCACAACTAATGGGTGTTTTCTTTGATATGGCGGTTCAATTATTGGAGCTTGCTGGCAAAGAAAAAAGTCAGGCAGAAGCAATCACAGAACAAGCAGTGCAATTTGATAAATTGATTGCTCCTCATGTAAAAAGTGCAGAAGAAAACGCAGATTACAGCAAAATGTATAATCCGCAATCTTTTGACACATTTATTCAATACACAGATAAACTTGACTTGAAAAAACTTGTCACTGGTTTGATTGGGACAACCCCAGATAAAGTGATCGTCACTGATCCAGTGTACTTTGATCATTTGAATGACATCCTGACAGAAGCTCATTTCCCATTATTCAAAAGCTGGATGATCATTAAAACAGTACGTTCTCTTAGTGGGTATCTATCAGAAGAATTCCGCCAAGTCAGCGGAATCTATTCTCGCGTATTGTCTGGAACAGACGAAGCAATGCCTCAGAAAAAAGCAGCGTATTACCTTGCCTCTGGTCAATTTGATCAAGTCGTTGGTGATTACTACGGGAAAAAATATTTCGGCGAAGCTGCTAAAAAAGATGTAGAGCAAATGGTGAAAAAAATGATTGCCGTTTATAAAAAACGGCTAGAAGAAAATGACTGGCTTGGGGATGCAACAAAAGAAAAAGCCGTCATAAAATTAAATAACTTAGGTATCCAAGTCGGTTACCCCGATAAGATCCCAGCACTATTCGACCAATTCAAAACAGTGCCTGCAGATCAAGGTGGTACTTTGCTTTCAAACACTCTTGCTTTCAGCAAACTCACATTAAAAGATCGTTTCAGCAAATGGAACAAACCAGTGGATCGTTCAGAATGGGAAATGAGCGCTGATACAGTCAATGCTTATTATCATCCATTCCGGAATGTGATCGTCTTTCCGGCAGCCATCCTTCAAGCGCCATTTTACAGTCTAGAACAATCAAGCTCTGCTAATTACGGGGGAATCGGAGCTGTTATCGCTCATGAGATTTCCCATGCATTTGATAATAACGGCGCTTTGTTTGATGAATATGGCAACTTGAACAATTGGTGGACAGAAGAAGATCTTGCACAATTCCAAAACAAAGCACAAGCAATGATCGAAGAATTCGATGGTCTGCCTTTTGCTGACGGAAAAGTGAACGGAAAATTAACTGTTTCGGAAAATATTGCTGATGCAGGCGGTCTAAGCTGTGCATTGGAAGCAGCAAAAACAGAATCAGATCTTTCTATCGAAGAATTCTTTGTCAATTGGGCAACGATTTGGCGTACAAAAGCAAAAAAAGAATACCAACAACTTTTACTGCAAATCGATGTTCATGCTCCTGCTAAACTACGAGCAAATGTGCAACCCAAAAACCTTGACGAATTCTATGAAACATTTGGTGTCACGGAACAAGATGCTATGTATCTAGCGCCAGAAAAAAGAGTGCGAATCTGGTAAGAGGTTGTGAAAAAGCTGTCCTACATCAAGAAATAAGAACAGCCAAACAAACATAGCAAGTGGGATCTCATCTATAAAAATGATAGAAGGAAGTGGAACGAATCGACGTCTCACTTCCTTCTTTTTTTACTTTCCTCAACTAATTGTTCTACCTTATCAAAAGGATATAGTGCGTTTATTTTTTTCGCTGTTTCATGACATAAGCAGCTACACCGATTAACAAAATTCCTCCAGCTACTGCTAACAACGGGCTATTAGACTCTCCCGTTTGTGGAAGTCCTTGAGCGCCATCTTTTTCCCTTTCTTTTGCTGTCCCATCTGGATCAGAAGGTTTTTCATTTGGCGATCCATTCCCTGGATTTTCCCCTTCTGGTTCATCAGTTCCTGGTGGCACACTGACAGCTTCTCGCACTGTGATCGCTTTTTGCTGGGTAACCGATTCTGTATGAGCAACCCATTTTTCGCCATCAAATATTTCCGAACGATAAGTGACTTCTAGCGTATATTCTCCTTTTGAGGGTGCTGAAAAAATAGCGGTATGATTAGAAAATTGAGCACTTGACTGTGTTTCAACGATTTGGATCTTTTCTGGTAAATAACGCATATCTTCAAAGACAGGCGTTCCTTGATTTGGTGTGAATGTTGACGCAGATACTGTAAAAGGCTTCAGTTCGATGATATTTCCTTCTGCATTCTCCGTCACACCATTTGCCTCTTGGATAATGATTGGATTATTTTGTTCGTTTGGTTTTGTCTGATTTGGTTCTTGTACGATTGCATATTCTGGATACTCCGAAGACGGTGAGGTTTCTCCGTCAAAAGTAGCACCTACAGATAGTGGAAGACCATCTACTCTTCCCTTTTCTGTTTGACGATTCTCCGGTTTGATTTGCATCAATCCATGGACATGGATGCTTCCATTCGCATAGCGCGTAACAGGCTGCTGCCCTTCTTGCGAATGTGTATTTAGAGATTCGATCCAATCTTTTGATACGGTATGTCCAAGAGTATTTTCTGATTGTTTTTCTCGTTCATTCCAATAGTAGTTCAACGAGTGATAGATTTGATCTTCGTTTTGATTCAATGGGCGGATCTGCTCTCTCATCTCAAGATTTTCTGTTCGGAAAGATAAGATACCAGAAGCATGGAAGTCTGTGTTTCCTGCCGAAGAGGTATAAAGAGCCACATTATAGGAACCATTGTTGAAGCTTGTACTGCTATTGACGATAATATCTGTTCCGCTATTGGAATCGATTCCTTTCGCAAGATTTTCGAAAGACAAACTATTGATCAATTCATGAGGGCCCGATAAAGAGGAACCGCCCATTTTGAATCCATTGCCGTTCCCTTCTCCTTCAACTCCCGGTACCCAACCGTTTCGATAAGCAACTGAATTTTTGATGACTACTTTCCCGATCGAACCTGTTTCATTTTTAGCAAAAAGATCCCAACCATCATCTGCATTATGATAAGCGATACAACCGTCAAATACATTTCCTTCTCCTATTGTCAGTTTGGCCGCAAATCCATCGGCATCTTCAAATCCCGGGTCGGCATTTTCAAAAGATGTACAGTTCTTGACTAAGTTATGCGCTGGCCATGCTTCGAAAGGATCATTTGAGCTACCACTGATTTGGATTCCTGTATTTCCATTCCGATAAGCATGGATCTCTTCAATCAAATTATGGTTTCCAGAAATCTGCAATCCTTTTTGCATAGCAGCACTATTTGTAACGTCAAACCCACGTAAAACCCAATAGTGACTGAACAGTGTCATCCCATTTCCAGTTCCTTTAAAATCAAGTACAGGTCGCTCGTTTTCTGGATTTTTCTCTGCAATCAATTGAATCGGGTTTTCTCTTGTCCCGTTAACTCCTTTTGGAATCGTCAATCCTCTTTCAAAGGAATAAGTTCCAGGAGCCAGGACGATTGTCTGCCCAGCATATGCGTATCTCAATGCTTGCGTCAGAGATAACGGATTTTGTCTGCTTCCGTTTCCTGTATCTGACCCTTCCGGTGTTACATAAACTGTCGAATAGTTAGGTTTACGGTAGTCAACTGTATGCAGGATCTCTTTTGTTTCATAACTAGCCATCTCTACGTATTCTTCTGGCGGATAGTTTTTATCTGGCGTAAAACTGAAAGTAAATTCATTCGTTCCTTCCATCAGTTTTGTCTGATAATCAAATTCCCGATTTGCAGTGATCGCTAAGTCTTTTGCGTTCTCAAGTACCTCTCCTGTTGCTTGATTTTTGATTGTTAATAATCCGTCAGCATTTGCTCTAAAGGACATAGTATGATCTTGGTTTCCTGAATGATTACTAGAGGTCACGGTGTAAATCGGATCAATCAAGCGAGTGGGCCTTTCTTGTCCAGGAGGATCTGTCGCAGGATCTGAGTAAGCCACTTCGATTCCTTCTACCTTGATCGTCATATTCCTTGCTGCAGCAAATCCTGCATAGATAACCGATTCATCGGAAGCATATAGCTTTTCCCAGTCATACATGATATCAGAAGCTAGTTCTTCTCCTGTTTCAGGATCGTAATAATATGCCTCTAAACCAGTATTCGTTTTTTTCATCTCTACATCCAGTTTAGTAATCGAGTCCGTAGCCGGAAACAGATTCCCATGACCGTTTCCGAATATATTATAAGAACCTGCTTCTTTTTCTAAGAGCCCTGCTGAAGTCTCTAAAGGTGTTGTTTCCACTGAGACACTCCCAGGAGCAGGTGCGGCTTGAGGATCTTCAGATGATATTCCTGTGATTGCCCGTGTCCCCAATCCAAGTCGCATCGTATATTTGCTGCCGTTCGTGTTGACCACTTCTTGTCTATCCGAGTCCCAGACATATTCGATCCGACTGCCCAGTATGGCAAATGAATTCGAATAAAAGGCTTGCCCAAACAAATGATCTTTTGGCACTGTGTCTCTCACCATCAAAGCAAATCCTTCTTGAGCATTCGTATAGGTCCAAGATTCTATTTCAATCGTCGCCCGCATCCTAAAATTGGTATCTTTCGGAATGGCTTGATAATAATAGGTCATTCCATCTGATCCGCTTGACTGGAATTTCCCACCGTTATTCGTGGAAGAGAGCCGCACGCCGTCTTCTAATGGTTCAATCGCATATCTGCTGGCACTTGTGCTTTCTCCGAAAACTACCCCTTTCCACTCTTCAGGAACTTCATCAGATTGCTTTTCTGTCTTTTCATTTTCTGATTCTTTTATCATAGGATCATTTCCTTCTTCCACATCCTTCTCTTCACTAGCCGTTGATTCTTCCTCCAATATTGACATTTCTTCGCTGTTCACGTGTGCATTTTCTTCGTTCACAGTCTGTTCGTTAGCAGCAACTTCAACGACAGAAGTCAAAACCGGGGTACTAAGCATGAGGAGATTCATCATTAGCGCACTGTATTTTATTCGTTTTTTTATCAAGTCCATCCCTCCTGAAATAAATTAGAAAGCGTTTACCTAAAGTATTACCTAATTTATTTTTGCTGTCAATAAAAAACAAAATTATAATAAGTGATATTTTATAAAAAGAAAAATATAACTTTAGTTGTTAATAATAAAGGGATTTATTACAGTGAAAATGATATGTTTTATAAAAAATAACAAATAAAAGAAGAGCAAAAAACAATGTGATTCGTTTTACGCTCTTCTTTTATTATTTTTTGATTTTTATTTTAAAAAAAGTTTTGTTTTTTTATAGGATCTCTGCACCCAACGCGGATTCAAAATGTCTCAATGCCCATTCGTGTCCGACAGGATCAAAACTTGCCACGGCATCTTTGAAAATATGGAGTTTGTATCCTAGATTATACGCATCGACTGCTGTATGCAACACACAAATATCTGTACACACGCCGGACAAATAAACATCTGTGATTTGACGTTCTCGCAAACGAATGTCTAGATCTGTTCCACTAAAAGCGGAATAATGCCGTTTGTCTATCCAATAAACATTTTCCTGCTGCTCATGCTCTTGGTACAGATTTTTTAAAGAGCCGTACAATTCCCGTCCACTCGTTCCTATCACATTATGCGGAGGAAATAAGCGGTTCTCTGGATGGAAGGAATCTTTTGGATCATGTGCATCAATGGCAAAAACGACAAAATCCTTTTGCTCCATAAACTTTTTTGTGTGGGCAGTCAGCTTTTTTTCAATTGCTTGTCCTGCTGCACCAGTCGTCAGCTTTCCATCCTCTGCAACAAAATCATAGGTATAGTCAATCGAAATCAATGCGTTCATCTTAGTCCTCCTTATACGAGATGTTTGACAAATTCGATCACCATTTCTGCTGATCGCTTGCCTGCGTCTTCGATAAATTCGTCAAAGCTTTGTGTCGCCGAGTGATCCGCTGTGTCACTCATTGCACGTACGATCAAAAATGGGATATTGAACTGACGGGCCGTTTGTCCAACAGCGGCTCCTTCCATTTCACAAGCTAAAGCTTCTGGGAAATTCGTTAAGATTTCTTTGATTTTATCTGGAGAATCGACAAATGTATCGCCTGTAACGATCAATCCTTCTTTTGCATTCAAATCCGTTGCTTTTGCTGCTTTAGCCATTTCACTGCGCAAATATGAGCTTGCTTCATAATATAGAGGCATTCCTGGTAATTGGCCTGGCTTGTAGCCAAATCCTGTTGCATCTGCATCAAAATAAGCTACTTTGTCTGATATAACAATGTCGCCTACTTGTAAGCCTTCACCGATCCCGCCAGCTGAACCTGTATTGATCACCATATTCACGCCGTATTGTTGGATCAACAGACTTGTGGTAATAGATGCTAAGACTTTTCCTATACCGGAACGTACGACGATCACTTCGTGGTTACCTAATGAACCTGAAATAAATAAAGCGCCTGCGCGTTCCCATGATAATGGTTCGCTTAGGTTCTCTCTCAAAATTTTTACTTCTTCTTCCATTGCGCCGATAATACCGATTTTCATCTTTTTAATTCCTTCTTTCTATATAAATGCGATTGCTAAAAAAACCACACATAACATTAGGATAACAATAATAAGAGATTTCATCAAAAAAGAGTTCCATTTGGTGGTCTTTTCTCGTTCACTGATCCTTGTTTTCGTGATTGGTTTATTCTTTTTGCTTTCTTTACGATAAAAGCTGGCAATCTTTTTTTCTTCTTGCTGATAAGCTGTTTCTGCTTTTCGCTGTTTTTTTAATGACTCGCTTGCTTGTGCTTGTTGTCGCTTGCGAAGTTCGCTTCGCGTAATAAGCGGTCCTTTGGCCATAAGCCGATCCCTCTACTTTCCTTTGGTCAATAATTCCCAGTATTGAATCGCATAAATCGTCTTTGCATCACAAATCAACTGATCTTTCATCGCTTGTTGTGCCTCTTCAAGAGTTAGATGATACAGCTCCAGTACTTCGTCTTCATCTTGAGCTAAAGGATTCTCGACCTTCTCTACTCCTTGTGCATGATAAATATGAAGGACTTCATTTGTAAAACCTGGTGAAAGATACATCGAAGTAAGATGGCTCAGCGACTTCGCACGATAGCCGGTTTCTTCTTCTAATTCTCTGGCTGCAGTCATTTCAGGATTTTTTCCTTCTCCTGGATCGATTTTTCCAGCTGGGATCTCCAAGATCACTTTTTCTAAAGGCTTTCGAAACTGTTTGACAAGGAGCAGGCGGTCAAGTTCATCAAAAGCAATGATCCCAACACCGCCAGGATGAAATACCAGTTCCCTCTTCGAAGTTCCTCCGTCTGGTAAACGAACTTCATCTACAGCAACATCGATAATTTTTCCGCTATAGATTTCTTTGCGACTGATTGTTTTTTCTTCAAATTGCTCATTGTTCAGCATATCTTCTCCTGCTTTCTTTGTAATCATAACTGCTTTTTTTTCATTTTTCAATTTTTCTCGAAAACTCCCTATTAGTTTACCATAGATAAACCTTAGATTTTCTCTAAATATAGAAAATCCTTCTTTAGTCCGATACTCTTTCTAGTAGTCAGTATGCTAAAATAAGAATGTAATCGAATAACGGAAAGAATTCAATACTCAATGATAAATGACTTGGAGGGCTTATTATGATAAAACGAAATTGGCCGTGGCTTCTAGCACTGGTCTTGCTGTTTCTCTTTGTCCGAAACAATGGTTTTTCTTTTGTTCTAGGACTTTTATTGATAGGCGTAGTTCTAGTTTTGTGGGGGCTCTTCGGTTCGCGCAGGAAAAAAGGAAAACAAGAAGAAATCCCTGCACTGACTGACGAACTTGAGACTCACTATGAAAAAAGCGGTATGACAGCGAATGAAATCTCATTTTTCCGACAAACGATGAATCAAACAAAAAATGAGATCAATCAGTTGCAAGCGAATATGCAGCAGACAGCCAAACTTAAAGCAATCGATCTCCGTCATGACCCAGTCAAAGCGGCAAAAGCTTTATTCAAAAAATTAGTGAAGGAACCAAATCGACTACATGAAGCAAGTCAATTTCTTTATACGCATCTGCCGAATCTAGTTGATTTGACAAATAAGTATAATGAGATCAATGACCATGAGATCAAAAACAAGCAAACCTATGAAAAACTAGAAGAAAGCGCGCAGATCATCGATCAGCTATCCGCTTTGATCGCACAAGATTATCAAAAATTCGTCGCTGATGACCTAGACGACATCGACGTAGAGATATCTGTTGCGAAACAAAGCTTAAAGCGTGATAATAAACATGAACCAGAACAAAAAGAGTAACTCTTTTGTTCATAAAAAAGACTCGGAACATTCAGATGATGTCTGGCTGTTTCGAGTACTTTTTCTAAAGTAGAGACATTCATGTAAGAATCGAGAACAGATTCGACAAGGAGGAATTTTTTATGGATCATAAACCGACTGAAACAAAAGATGTCACACCAGTTAACGATACACTTGAAGACTTATTGAACAACCCATTTTCAACCCCCACAGACACGCTGACCACTTCACAACAAGCGGAGATTGATCAGCTCCAAGAACAACAGACAGCTGCTCGCTTAATTGACAAACTACCGGCGGAACGCCAAGAACAAGCAAAACAGCTGGCAGCAAAAATCGATGCCAATGATGCACAGTCTGTCATCAGCTATGGCTCAGCTGCTCAAGCGAAATTAAGTGAGTTCTCACAATCAATGCTGAATCACGTACAAGCTCAAGATATTGGCCCAGTCGGAGATTCGTTGACTGAACTGATGTATCGTCTCCAAGAAGCCAACCCTGATGAACTGCGTGCCGGAGAAGGAAATATCTTCCAACGTGTCTTCGGTAAGGTCAAACAATCGATTTATGAAGTGACAGCAAAATATCAAAAAATTGGTGCACAAATCGACAAGATCTCAGTGAAATTAGATAAAGAAAAAGACGGTCTGTTAAAAGATAATCTGATGTTAGAACAGCTTTACCAAAAAAACAAAGACTACTTTGATGCATTGAATATTTATATTGCTGCTGGAGAATTGAAAATGGAAGAACTTCAAACAACGATCATTCCAGAAGCAATGAAAAAAGCAGAAGAAACTGGTGACCAGATGGATGTCCAGATTGCCAACGATTACACGCAATTCTTAGATCGTCTGGATAAACGTACGCATGACCTTCGCTTAGCTAGACAGATTACGATTCAGCAAGCCCCACAAATCCGCTTGATTCAAAACACGAATCAGGCCTTAGCTGAAAAGATCCAAGCATCTATCGCTACAGCCATTCCGCTGTGGAAAAACCAAGTCGTGATCGCATTGACCTTGCTTCGTCAAAAAGACGCAGTGACCGCTCAACGCCAAGTCTCTGAAACAACAAACGACTTATTGAAGAAAAATTCAGAAATGCTGAAAATCTCAGCCATCGAAACAGCGAAAGAAAACGAACGCGGAATCGTGGATATTGAGACCCTGCAAACTACACAAAACGATTTGATTGAAACAATCCAAGAAACTTTGCGTATCCAAAAAGAAGGAAAAGAAAAACGTCGTCATGCAGAAGTAGAACTTGGACACATGGAAGAAGATCTGAAACAAAAACTTTTGGATTTAACCCAATAGATCATCTTTCGCTTGTTACTAAAACAAACGCCCATCAACAGTGTAATAAACTGTTGATGGGCGTTTTTCTTATCTTTCTTCTAACTTCTCCATTGGAGTCTATTTCTCGTTCATCTTGCTGTGTCCATAGCCATAGCCAAAATAAATGATTAGTCCAATAACCATTACGATACCGAACACGATCCAAGTCACCGTTTGCAGACGAAGCATCAATACGATACAAGTCAAGATCGATACGATTGGCAAGACCGGAACGAATGGAACTTTGAATTCTCCTGCTTTGGGTTTGCCAAACATTTTTCTTAACTTCAGTAAGCCTAGACTAACTAGCATCAAATAGGCGAGAGCCATAATATTCGTTAGTTCCGCTAATACATTCAATGGGAAAAATCCGGCAAAGAATACAGCTGCCACACCAGCGGCATAAGTCGCTTTTTTCGGTGTACGATGCTTTTGATCGATTTCTGTCATAAATTTAGGTAACAAACCATCCTTGCTGACAGCAAATAGTAAACGAGCGAGTGAATACATCATCGAGATCGTCACCGTCAACAATGTCAAGATTGCCCCTACAGCGATCACTGCGCCAACTGTCCCATGTCCTACATACCTCATGGCAAAGGCCACTGGATCATTAACGCCTAGTTCAGTATAGGGAACGATTCCTGTCAAAATCAATGTCACGATAATATAAAGGACCGTAGCGATCAGTATCGAACCAATGATCCCTCTTGGTACGTCTTTTTGTGGATTTTTGACTTCCTCAGCTGCCATTGCAACAGCATCAAATCCCAAGAAAGCAAAAAACACAAGAGCTGCACCATCTAGCACACCGGAAAAACCAAAAGGCATGAATGGCTGCCAATTATCAGGCTTAACGAAAAATATCCCAACAATGATAAACAACGCGATGATACCAAATTTGACATATACCATAACATTATTCAAACGTAATGCTTTCTTGGCTTCAAGCGACACGATGTAAGTGACGAATATCACTACTAGCACCGCAATCAAGTCAATGTATGTACCATTTTCCGGATTGTACCCGCCAGTTAATGCTTGTGGAAGTTCGGCCCCTAAGCTTTTCAAGAAACCTTGCATATAGCCAGACCAGCCGGAAGCCACAGAGGAAACCGCTAGCAAAAATTCCCCAATCAACAACCACCCTGTCAACCAAGCAGCAAATTCACCAAAGACAACATACAGATAGGCATATGGCCCACCGATCACTGGCACTCGCGAAGCAAACTCTGCGAAACTCAGTCCAGACAAAATGACAACGATTGCAGCTAAGACAAATGAAAGTGACAGTGCTGGACCAGCATTTTGATTGGCCGCAACCCCTGTCACCACAAATATTCCCGTACCGATGATCGCGCCAATTCCAAGCATGATCAAATCAGACGTTTTTAGTTCTTTTTTCATCTCACTCGTATGATTGAGATTGATCTCTTTCTTACGAAACAAATCCATTGAAGTTCCTCCCCATTTTAGGTTGGAAAACAGTGATTAAACTGTTTTCATGTACCCTAAAAGGATACCACCTAAAATGACTAAAAGGCAACCAACAATAACATAAATGAGCTCTTTTTTCGTTTTTCTTTCGCCAAGGATGAAAATCCCACCTAAAGTAGAGATAATGATCCCCATTTGTGAAAGTGAGAATCCAACAGCTAAACCAAGGGATTTGACTGTTAGAAGCATACAGATATTACCTAAGCCCCATAATAATCCACAGATCATGTTTTTCCATACAAATTGATCTACTTTAACTTTACGGAAAGCAAAGAAGCTTGCGCCTAAGATCATTCCGATACTTTGAGGTAAGATAATTGACATCGCATCCAAATTCGCCCAGTTGACAATGATCGTATATACGCCATAACCAATCGTAGAGAAGATCAATGCTCTAAAGCCCTTACCAAAATCAAGCATTTTATTATCTGTATCTATTTTTCCTTCGTCATCTTGTCGTGCCGTCAAATACGCACCGCTTACAAGAAGAGCTAAAGCAATAATACCGTATACATAATCTTTCGTTTGTGTCCATTCTTGGAAGAAAACGGCTCCCGCAATCGTATTCAAAATTAATTGAAAACCAGTAGACAATGGTAACCCTACAGAAACACCCATGTACTTCATTCCATGGAATTGTCCATTTTGTCCAACACTCCAAGCTAAGCCAGATAAAAATCCGATCAAGAAAATCCAAGGGGTGATTACAGGACTAACAACGAAAAAGACAACTAAAGAAAACAGAAATGCACCGATCGTCATTCCTAGTGTTTGTTGATTGGCATCGCCACCAATTTTACCACTTACTAAACCAATACTACCCCATGCCAACATAGGGACTAATGCTATTAAAATTTCCATAACCAATCTCCTTTTATTTCACATGATAAGAAACTTATCAGCGAAAACGTTAACAACACAAGCATTTTTTTTCGTTTCTAACGATTTTCTAACGTTTTTCATTATAAAAATTTAAGATTGGGAAAAATAAAGTCATTGTCGTCCCTTTTCCTTCAGTTGATTCAGCGGTTAATCGGATACCTAATTTTTCTGCCAGATTTTTTGCCAAGTACAGGCCTAACCCTGTTGAATGCGTTTTACTAAGTCGTCCATTTCTTCCAGTAAATCCCTTATCAAAGATTCGTTTCAAATCTTCCTCCGGGATACCAATTCCTGAATCTTTAACAGAAAGGCTGACTCCTTGCGCTTCCTTTTTTATGCTCACCATGATATTTCCGTGGTCTGGCGTATATTTGATGGCATTGCTAAGCAGCTGGTTGAAGATAAAAGCGACCCATTTAGCATCAGTCAAAACAGTATGATCCTCACCAATGATTTCATAGCGAAGATTTTTTTGGATAAAATAATTGGCCTGACTGCGTATCACAGGCTGGATGATTCCTTTCAATCCATACTCTTGGATGAGATAGTCCCGCGAGAAACTGTCGAGTCTTGCATAATACAAGACTTGCTCTACGTATTCGTCGATTTTTGATAATTCATTTTCGAGTAAGGTATACTTTTGATCGTCAATATCGAACTCGATCGAACGAACCAGTAACTTGGAAGCGGAAAGTGGTACTTTGATCTCATGGACCCATGAGTCAATATAATCTTTTTGGTCTTGTTGATTGCTGATTGCTGATTGCATCACTTCTTGATGTTCGCGGATCAGCTGATTGATATATTCTTCTACCAGTTTTTCTTCTTCTGTCCGCCCGCCACTCAAATAATTTTGCAAAGGAGATGTTTTTTGTATGTCAGCTAACTTCCCCCACCATCTTCTTTTGCTCAAGTAGCCACCTAGCAGATAAAAAATCAGAAAGACGCCCTCGATCAAAGCTAAATAAGCAATCGTGCTCAAATCCACTTTGATATTTGGGGCTAACCACATCACAAAGATCGTTAAAGCAATAAAAAACAGCCATCCCAAGATCAATGTCCACTGATCTTTCAAATATTTAAAGAAATTGATCTTAACCGCTCATCCTTTCAGGGAACGATATATCCCTGTCCTACTTTTGTTTCGATATATCCTTGGATACCTGCCTGTTCGATTTTCCGGCGTAACCGATTGATGTTCACTGTCAATGTATTGTCATCTACAAACCGCTCGTCATCCCAAAGTGCTCGCAGCAATTTTTCACGACTTAAGATCTTTCCATTGTGTTTCATCAAAATAAATAGCAGGCGGTATTCATTTTTGCTCAAATCAATGATCTCTCCATTAATCTCCATACTTCCGTTGTCGACATTCAACGTAATACCATTATGGCTCATCATCTCACTGGATAATTCTGTGTAATTATAAGAACGGCGAAGCAACGCATTGATTTTGGCAATCAGTACATCGATTTGGAAAGGCTTTGTCACAAAATCATCTGCTCCCATGTTCATGGCCATGATCATATCCATATTCGTATTCCTGCTGGAGATAAAAATAATTGGTACTTTCGATACTTCACGTATTTTTTGACACCAATAATACCCATCCAAAACAGGAAGATTGATGTCTAGCAATACAAGCTGTGGTTCTTCTCTTTCAAAGTCTGAAAATACTTGGTTAAAATCGGTCGTTCCAAAGGTTTCGAATTGCCATTTCTCAAGTTCTTCCATAATCAATTGTCGAATGATTTCTTCATCCTCGACTACCATGATTTTTGCCATAAAAAATCCCTCCATCTTTCTTCTTGCTTCTACAATATCAAAGAAGCCTTTGTGAAACAAGTTGGCTTACCTGTAAAATGTCATTTTAGAAAACGTTAAAAAAAACTGGAAATAGGCGATTTAATCGCGTTTGTCTCTTCCAAGCAGCTTAAATTTATTATGTTATTCTTAATAATTGGTCTATTATCTGTTATTTTTCTTTCGTTGTTTTTGTCTTTTAAATTTTCGATAACCCCAATAACCGAAAAGAGTTAGTATTAGCAATACCCCTAGTAAGAGCGCAAGTAATCGATAAAGATGGTATCTTTTTGTCTGTTCCATCTTTGAAGAAGCTTCTTCTGTAAAGGGGACTCGCTTTCCTGTCACTAATAACCTGTGGGTGTTCACAGCATAAGGTGTACAAGTGATAAGTGTGACCAGATCCTGTTTTTCTCTGATTGCTAATGTATCTGTTTTTGTTGGAAGGACAACGATTTTCTCAACGACTTCATAAGCGAGCATCTGACCATATACTTCAAGATAGAAACGGTCTTTTTTCTCCATTTTTTCAAGATCTGTAAACAATTTTTTCTCAGCAACACCGCTATGGGCGGTAATTACGGAATGTGTATTTTCTCCTCCAATTGGAAAAGAGGTACCTTGTAGAACTGTCGCTCCTCTATCTAATAAAAGATCATTTGTTTCATCGAATAAAGGCAAGCTAACATTGATTTTCGGAATATAGATTGCTCCGATCATATGTTGTTCGTAGTATTCTTTTCCTGGGTTTCGGACATCTCTAACCGCTTGTTCAAAAGGATCTTTGACTTGACCCATTCCTGGGATGGATGCCGTACGAGCAAGCGCCTGATTTTTCTTTTCTTGTACCGCTAATCGTTGCTCTTGTTTTTCTTCTTTCTCTCGTGCAAGCTGTTTTTGATAATTCTCAATCCTTCTTTGGTCCAAATAATTGCTGAGAGCATCAGCTAAAAATGGATATGTAAAAACTGCAGCTCCTGTAAGAAACATCACTGCCATGAATAATTGTAATAAAATACTGATTTTTGTTTGAGGTCTTTTCTCTGTTTTCTTTTTCATTTTCTTCACCTTCTTATTTAAAAAAACTGCAGCAACCTTTATAAAAACCGATTGCTGCAGCTTATTTTTGTTGCTTATACTTCAGACTTCATTTTAGATTTACGGTACCAGCTGTAGGCCCCAATCATCAAACTTAGACCGATCAGCAAGAATGCTAAGATCCCGTTTCCTCCAGTAGAAGGAAGAAATCCTTGTCTTACGTTTGGTACGCGCGCTGCTCCTGGATACTCATAGTCCACAATCACAAGTTCATCATCATAGCTACCATATTCTACATTGAACTCTGTGAAAGTTGCTTCACCTGTTGGTAAAACATATCCTTCTGGTGCTACTGTTTCTTTCATAAAGTATGTTCCGTAATCTAATCCAACAACTTCGAAGTATCCTTGGTCGCGTGAGACAAATTCTGTTGCCTCTACACTATTATCACTTACCCAATCGATTGTGATTTCTTCTGCATCAGCACCTGACTCATAAACAGGTAAACGTACGCCATCTTTATAGAAAACAGCATAAGCAGTTTTCTCTTCGTTCCACAATTCAAATCTTGCACCGTCTAGTAAAGCATTGCTTGAAGCATCAAACTTTTCAAATCTTCTCCCGCCAGTCGTTACTTCTTCTGGTGGCACGCGACGTTCGTTGTAGTCATACTCGTCACCTCTACCGATTTCGATCAACGCTGTATTGTTATGGAATTCGTCTGCATTGATGACTGCGTTGACTTGCAAGTCATAGGTAACAGTCAATTCCCCGCCACGATGATTCCCTAATTTTTCCAGTGTTGCTGTGTTCGGTATACCTCCTGTTTCAAGAATGATCTCCACGACAAAACCGTTTCCTACTTTCGTTACTGTATAATCAGTACCTTCTACCAGTGTTGTATCTCCTGCTTGCACAAGGAGTTCCTGATCAAAATAACTCAAACCTTCTGTTGGCGTATCTGTGATCGTGAAATGCGTGATGACTGTTGTATTGTCCTCATTAAGTTCATCAATAAAGTAAGGAATCGGTGAAGTTATTGTATAAGAAACTGTTTTTCCTTTTTCCAAGTCAACATATCGGATCGTTTCTTCTTCACCATTTTCATTTCGAATCGTCACTGTTCTAACGTCTGCTTCATCTACATTCATTTCTTTGGAAGAATCTTGGATTTCATTTTTAGGATACAAGTGTACATCGGTGTTGTACGTATCTTTCCAAGAGGTTCCATCCCATACACCGCCAATAATATCTGGCATCATAACTGGCATCATGACAACCATTGGAGACGCGATTCTTGAAATATGAGCTGGTGAATATGTTTCTAAGAAGAGATAGACTTTATCTCTTAATTCTCCCGTTGTTTCAGTTACTTGTACCTTTTCAAAAACAGCTTCACCATTTTCGCCAGTCGTCTGCTTATCTATACTTTCGATACCATAAGATACAAACCATGCTGCTGTGTGATCTGATTGGATCAAAGCAATCGCAGCGGCAGGTTCTAACCCATCATCATCTATGTCAGTTGTTCTAGGGTCATCTTTCAGCAAATTATAATAGACATCTGTAACATCAAACATTTCAAAATCGACGCCTGGAAGATTCTCATTGCCAAAATCATCTGATACCAACCCGCTGTTCGGTCGTTCTTCAGGCACAGTCGTGAATGCTTTTTTGTGTAATGTGATCGTCACTTCACTTGGTTTTTCCGTGACTTCTTCAGCGTGAACTAATTTTCCATTTCCAAAACTTCCTAATCCTACAGTTGCGAGCAACAGTGCACTCATCCCCATGGTCATCATTTTTTTATTCATTTTTTTCTCCCCGTTCTTTTTTTATTAATAAAACAGCACCTAACAACAAAAGGATTCCTAACAAAGAAATCAGTGTTCTTGCTTCATTGGTTTGTGGAAATACGGACCCTTTCACAGGTTGATTTGGATTGCTTGGTCCACTTGGTTCTTTCGGTTTGTCCGTCGTTTCTTTTATGGTCTCGTTATACACGCGTGGTGTTGCTGATTCATAGGCAGAGGCTGGAACTTTTCCGGATTCCAATTCAGCCATCTTCTGCCCATTGACCATTACATATTATTGCGGCTGTCCTTCTGCATCCACCCAAGATTCAGGGACAATGACCTCGATTCGCTTACTTGCTTCGTCCATTTCGTACCCTTCTACACTTTTCAATTCCTCAAAATAATAGGTACCAGAGGGCAAGAATCGTTGACCTGTCGTGACTAGACCGTCTTTATCTGAAATGAATTTGCTTACATTTTTATCATTCAAAGGATCGTTGTTTGCTGGTTTGATCCATTGATTTTTCAAGTCATTCGCAGGAGCCATGTCTAAATAATATTTTTCTCCTTCTATCATCTGATACAGAGCAAAAACAGCACCTTCTAATGGGCGTCCTTTTTCAGTTGTTCCTCTTTGTCGTCCATACTTGAAAAAGTATGGATCTCTTAAATAACCGACATTTTTAGGATAGATATGGATCTCTTGCAGTTCCTCGGTTGGTTCTGTTGGATGATAGATCGGCAAAACAGCAGCAATCGGGATTGCTGTTTGATCGATATCCACATTCAACCCGATTTCCGGATCAATTGATTCTTCAAAAATCAAATAAATTGCATCTCGATCTTGGTTTTTCTTAGGTACTTGGATGCGTGCAATCCCATCTCCTAATCCACCAACCGTATCTTTTCCAGTCGTTACCGACTCCCCAACCTGAGCAAGTCTTTCTTCTGTGATCAACTGACGGATATTGTTTCTGCTCATTTCAGCGATTTGCTGGACGAATTCTCTAGAGGTCATGTTCTCAGCAGCTTTTTTTTCATGATAATAATCGGTCATATCGTAAACGGCGAATGTCGCTCCATTTAACGGGACCGTCTGCGAAATGATATCTGCTGTTATTCCCGCTTCCTCAGAGATAGCCAGACCGTCATTTTCATGGAATTCAAATTGGTCGTTATAATCGATATCTCGAATCATCCGTTTATGCAATACGAATTCCACAACGTCTTCCCCTAATTCTTCTGCCGACATCGTTTGAGGAAGAAGGACTGCTACAAATGGCAGTAAAACAAGTAATTGAAGCATCAAACACAACAGCTTTTTCATTACCTTGCCCCCTCCTTTTTAGATTGTCTGACATACAAACCATAGGCTGCACCGGCAAGTGCCACGAAGAATGCAGCAAGCAGGATATAGAATAATCGTCCGGATCCCCCTGTAGCAGGCAATGGATTTTCAGGATCATTCCCGACACTAAGCTGTAGCCTGATTCGGTTCGTATCCAAAAGTTCATATTCTAACTCTTGCTGCAGATCAGGAGTCTCTGCTTCTTCGTTTGGATAATAAGAGACCTCAACTTTTAGTGTCCCGGCTTCTTTTCCTGGAATGACCCGATCATTTTCCACTTCTGGTTCTTCTCGATAACTAATTGCTAAAATAAAGTAGCCTGGAAGTTTCCTGTAGCCGTCCGGCGACTTCACTTCCTTGATCCGATAGAATCCTTCCGTCAAATCCAAAGCATTGAATAGGGAAGAATCGTTTGGATCTGGTGCCAAGCCTCCGTCGATGAGTTCATAGTCTCCTGCATTATTTTGTTTTTCAATTGAAAATTCTGCGCCTTCAAGACGTCGACTACTCATACTGTCAACTTTCAAAAGTTCCAGATCGATTGGTGCTAGTTCATCTTCTAAGGTTACTTGTAATACACCATCGATGATGTCATAACCCTCCGGTAATGGAGCAGTTTCGTCTTCGATGACTGTCTCTCCAATGACAAATTTCCCTTCTTCGTTCAGGGCAAACTGGAATACTTGATCAGACAATTGATACCCATTTGGTGCCACAGATTCTGAGACCTCATATTCGCCGATAGATAAACGCAGCGGCTGGCTGTATTCTAAATCGACATATTTCTCTACACCGACTGTATAAAGATAGAAGTAACCGATTCCAGACAAACGTCTTGATTCTTCGGGTTCTAACGGGTTGCCTGTGTATGCTCGATACAGTGGGAAGGAAGAATCCCCCACTTTACTGATATCAAAACCTGCACCATCTAAAGGATTGCCTTCATGATCTAATTTTCTAACTCGGATCTCCCGGTAATCAAACGTATTGTAAGCAGTGAATACCACCCATAATCGTCCCTCTTCGTCTGTTGAATAAGTGAGATATTGCCAGTTTGCTTCACCTGTTTGTCTAAGCTGGATGGTACCTGTCTCATTATCGTACAGTCGCAAGATCCATGTGTCGTTTTCGTCAGGTTCTTTGAAACCTTCTGGGCTTTTGTTTTCAACGATTTTGTATTCTGCATAGTTGGCATTTTCTTCACTGTCCGTATAAATAAACGAATCTGGTTCTCCGATGGGATGAATGACTTTCTCACCATCCACGAGCAAATATTCACCATTTTCATCTACTGAATAGAACGTAAGCATCCCTTTCTCTTCGTCTGCTTCATTCGCACCAGAGATTCCTTTAGCTACTGGCGTTCCAATTTCGAGTCCGTTTCCATCAGTTTTATACAGTTCAAACTCTGCCCCATTGATTGGCATAGTGCTTCCTTCAATCAGTTTATTGATGTTCATGTGGACAGGCTTGAATTCATTCCGCATTTCCAATTTGACATACAGCTCATCATAATCTGTTCCGTCTATGTTGGGCACTTGTACAACAGAAAGCTTGTGATACTCTCCTTCATAATAGGAATCTTGGTCTGTTCCTTCTGGTCCGCCAAACCTCGTTCCAGTTGTATTTTCGTCCACAAGCTCATAGTGCCCTAGCATCTCATCTTCGGAGGCTGCATATTTTTTGATCTGGAATTGATATGTCTCATCTACCAACTGATAACGTGGCGGTCCAGCGATCTCTCTGATCCAGAAAATATCACTGACAGCACCTGTTTCATCCCCCAGCACAGGGATCTTCGTTTCAAAGATTGCGAGTCCATCGTTGGTAGTTGTTCTCGTTTCAATCGGTTCCACATCCCCGCTATCCGGGTCCTGGTCATATAGAGCAAATTCGACTCCTGCTAAAGGTTCCCCATTTTGCCCTGTTTTGCTAACTTGGAAATTACGGTCTTTGTGTTCATAACGAATAGAGGACGTTGGGAAATACATTCGACCAGATGTGATATCGTTATCATAATCTTCCAGATTTTGGATATAGGCCATATTGTTCACTGCATAGAAGTTCCCGTCTTGTGCTCCTGCATCCAATTTTACTTGATAATTGATTCTGACCATTTCCCCTTCACCTAAAGAAATCGGAGAAAATTTATAGGCCTGATTGTCACGGCCGACATACGTTGTCGGTGTCGCCACTACTTCTGGTGGTGCTTGTCCATGACGCGCTTCATCCCATATTTCTGGCTCTTGGTACTTCATGCCATTTTCTCCTGGATCTAGATGGTAAAACTGAATATCCGCCGATCTGCCAGCCCCAAACGGTGAAACATTAAATCCAGTTTCATCATAAAGTGTGGCTTGCTGGATCGTTTTCTTGAAGGTAGAGGAGATATCCTCCAAGGCTGTAATGATGTCATTCTTGTTATTCGCATCGTAATAACGCGGTGTTGTGCCATCATCATTTAAATCAGCAATGTTTTTTAATACATTTCGTCCGATTGCATCGAGCCGCTGTCTGCCGGCAATACTTCCGTCGATTCCTAACCCAATGGAGAAAATACTTGGCGGGTTCTCTTGGTACTTGTTTTTCAGCCAATGATGATATGCAACAGTATTGATGGCTGACGACTTTTCTTGTGAAGTTGGACTACCGTTAGTATCATTGCTTGCGCTTCCTGTACCAACCCAGTGAATCGCTTTATTATCACCTTCTTTTACTTCTCCGTAACGATATTGCACGTTTGTTCCATTAACAGGACGGTCAAAGTCAGATGCATAGGTAACTGGACGAGTGAATCCTGCATTAGTAGTGTTATCGTCATCATCAAAATCTTCAAAGTTTCTGAACAGATCGCCATCGTCTACAGCAATTTTATCCTCCATGACACTCCAGGGCGCCCACCAAGCTATTGGAGATTGACTTTCTACTGGTGCATAACTGAAGGTTGGTGTTCCGTCTCCTACGACGATCAGGATCTTTTCAGGATTTCTATTTTCTCCGCCATTATCCGCGTACAATGTTTCATAGCCATTTTTAAGTCCTAGTGTAAGCGGCGTTCCTCCGATGGGTGTACGATTTAGTGCTGTATTCTCACTTCCCGTTAAACGATTGATGTCATTTGTCAACGGAAAGATGTCCGAACTGATTTGTTCCTGGTTATTGATGACTGTACTATTATGATAAAAATTCACCATACCGATCCGAATATCCATATTTGGGTCGGATAGCAGATTTTCACTAATTTCATTTACCGCTTCTATCAGTGCCGCATTTTTACTTTGTCCTCCGCCTTCCAGTGTCCCTTCATTCATACTAGCTGATTTATCTAGAACAAAAACGATATCGATTGGACTGATTTCTTGTTTCTCACTTCCAATCACATCTAGATAAACGTTATAAAGTGTCGTTGCATCTTCAGGATGTAAGTCAGCCGTTGGATTGTTAGAGGGAACTGGTTCTACCCATTTTTTGATATATGCCCCGTTATAATCCAAGTAACTGTTTTCAAAATTCCGTTCATCTCCCCAAAGCTGAACAGTTTGCGCTGGAACATTTACATCTTCTTCGCTTGCAGTTGATCCATTATCAGCCGCATAGTCGTAATTTCGCCAGTTCGCTCCCCCGATTGTGTAATCACTATCATCGATTAAGTTCTCTCCATCATATGGTGAGCCTTTTTCTCCCTGATAGCGTTCATTGCTTTGTGACCAATCTCCTAATATTTTCGTATAGTCATTCGTTGTAAATCGTGGATAGCGGTGCTGATCGTTTTCATCTATTCCGCTAGGATAGATATATTCATACGGATCTTGCGTAGCTGTTGGTCCAAGACGCTCTAAAATACCGTTGAATAACCGGCGTTGAATGCGTTGGAGTGCTTGACCGCTGGGCACGATTGGTGCGTCCAGCTCTTCCGTTTCATTTTCTTCGCTACGTTGATTTTCAGCGGAATCCTCTGTATCTGTTTCATTTTCTTGTAATTCTTGATTAGCTATTCTTTCATCGACCACCACTTGAAGAGGTAGTTCCCCTTCATTTACATCTGGAATCTTTTCTGTTTCAAAAACCAATGTGCCGGTCTCAGCTTCTTTTGAATAAAATTTTCCGACATACCATTCTTGACCATCGATTGTCTCGACTTTTAAGTCTTCTCCATCTTCATCGTAAGAGGAGAGACCTGTTCCCCGAGCGTTTTTTACAGTACCAATTCCGGCAGCAGCTGTATCGATTGCTAAACGTATCCTACCTTCGTTCGCACTCTCTTTCTTTTCAAAAGCCAGATGCCATTCAAACGTTTCTTCTTTTTCGATATACCTCCCTTCGATTTTTGCATAGTCCTCATCTAGAAATACCTCATCCTCCTTCACTTCTGTTGACTCAGCAGCTACATCCAATGCTGTCATATGATAGACAGACTGGAAATACGGTCCAAATAGCAGGCTGACAGCTGCTAACTGCAAAAGCTTCAATTTTACCCCTTTCACATTCTTATACTCCTTTCTAAACCATGTGCCTTCGTTCACAACAAACACCAAAAACAGCATCTATCTAATTATAATCTAATTTAATTTTAACTTTAAATCAAACGATATCCATTTTAGTTAAAAAACACCAATTATACAACACTTATTATTAAAATTAGATTATAAAGTTTTATAACGTTCTCATTTAGCAAAACTTAAGTTATTAAGACAGGTAAATAATCCCCGACTGTTTCCCTGAAAAACAAAAAAACAAAGCACGAATGCGTATTTACGCATTCATGCTTTATTCATGCAATTGATTCAGATAACGGCAGCACACAAGATGCCGATAACACTACCTAAAATAGCTCCTCCTAAAACATCAGTAGGATAATGTAAAAGTAAAAAAATTCTTGAATAAGCGATCAAACAAGCAAATAGAAAAGCTAGTATTCCTGCAATACGACTTAACTCGAACAACGCTGCTACAGATAAAAAAGCAAGTGCCGTATGCCCTGAAGGAAAAGAAGAAGTCTTCGGTTTACTTGTGTAAAGGACAAGCCGACGATTTTTTTCATAGGGTCGTTTCCGCCTTGTCGTTTTTTTAATGAGAAGTAGACCAACAAAAAAATAGATTAGACTGCCTATAAGAATAGCTAGACCATATTCTCTTGTATCAGGTACCAAAACTAAAACTGTAGCAAGGAGCAGCCAAATAAAACCGCCATTAGAGATATTACTGATAAACTTCAAAAAATTGATTTTCCGATTGTCCGTTTCTCGTTGTTTAGCAAACTTATTGATAATACTATCATCAATTTTAGCAATCAAACGTAGCATGTTATTCCTCCTTTTTAAGACCCTTTTCTTGCGTACGATGGATAAAAAGCAGGACTTGAAAATAAAACAAGAAGCTGAAACCTAATAAAGCAAGGTAGATTGGTCCTGCAAACCATAATGCAACCAGAAGTATCGACGTACCTGCTAAATAGAAAAGTGCACTTTTAAAATCATTAAAAAACAAGAAAAATGCTGCAATCCAAGAGACTTCTTTTTGATTTTCCAGTTGAAGCAAGATTTTGTAACTAAAAAGAACAGCACTTAATAGAAGCAAAAACAACGTAGTATACATCAATGTATAGCCAATTCCCCCACCCAAATAATGGAAAATCCGATAATCGATGAATAAAAGAAGAAAATAACTACTTGCTAAACTATCTTGCTTTCCATAAAGAGAAATATTCTCACGAAACTTCTTCCAGAATAATGAACTGAGCTTTTTCTCTTCATTTTTTTTGTGATAATAAATCATATACAGAACTGTTCGACTTGCTGTTCCTAATGTGAAAACAGGCAAGACGCACAGGAACCACAGTAGCTGTAACTGGATAAGACGTGGAATCCATTCAATGATTTCTAAGAAATAATCATTGGCTCTTTTACCAATCGACCGATTCATCATCCTTTTGAACCTCCTGTCAAATCCATTCCTTCAATGAAATAACGTTGTGCAAAAAAGAACAGCAAGATCGTCGGGATCAAGACAAGTGTTGCTCCTGCCATCAGATAATTCCATTGTGTCGTCGCTTGGTTCTGAAAAACTTGCAAGCCAATCTGCAACGTGTATTTTTCTTGATCTTGGATATATAACAGAGGACCTAAGAAATCATTCCAAGCCGCGTTGAAGGAATTGATTGCAATCGTGATCAAAGCAGGTTTCGTCAATGGAAGCATCAAATGACTCCAAATATACAAATGATTCGCTCCGTCGATTTCAGCAGCTTCGATCAATTCATTATTGATCGATAAGTAAAATTGACGCATCAGAAATATATTGAACGCATTGCCGAAGAACGATGGAACGATCAGGGGCAAATAAGTACCTACCCAGCCGATCTTGGAGAATAATACATATTGAGGAATCATCGTTACAAACCCTGGAATCATCATCGTAGAAAGAACCAAAGCAAACATCAGCTTTTTCCCAGGAAAATCAAGCTTCGCAAATCCATAAGCAATAAAAGAATTCGAAAGGACATTACCGATCACTACTAGCACAGTGATGAATAATGTATTTCTTGCATAGCGCCAAAAAGGAAATGCGGCAATCGTATCCAGATAGTTTTCCCATACGATTTTTTCTGGGAAAAAGGTCGGAGGATAACGAACGATTTCTTCCATTGGTTTCAATGAAGTAAATACCATCCAAAGCAATGGAATGAGCAAAATAATTCCTATTACCGTCATAAGCACATAGCTCAGCATCTTTTTTGATTGCCGATTCACACTGGTCTTTTTAAAATAATCCATCATTTGCCGTCACCTCCAGAATAATAGACCCATTTAGGTGCAAGCTTCAGATTGACGAAGGTCAGAACCAAAACGATCAGAAATAGGATCATCGACATAGCCATCGCATACCCCATATCAAAAGCGACGAACGCCTTGTTCCACATATGCAGATTATAAAAAAGCAAGGAATTTGCAGGTCCACCTGTTCCATTTTTCGTCATGACATAAGCTTCTTGAAAAATTTGGAAAGAACCGATCGTAGAGGTGATCACATCGTAAAAAATAATAGGAGTAATTAATGGCAAAGTAATACTTTTGAACTTTCCCCAAACGCCTGCTCCATCGATTTCTGCTGATTCATATAAAGATCTAGGAACATTTTGTAATGTAGCTAAGTAAAGTAGCATTGCTCCTCCAGAGCTCCATATTTTCATCAAAATCAACGCAGGTTTCGTCCATTGTGGATCAAACAACCAAGCTGGTCCAGGGATATGGAACCAGCCCAGAAATGTGTTGATCAATCCTGCAGATGGAGAAAGCAGCTGCATCCATAAGATGTAGACTGCTACTCCTGATAAGACTGCCGGTAAATAGAAAACTGTACGGAATACACTGATTCCTTTGATTTTTTGATTGAGTACTGTGGCTAAAAACACACTGAAAATCGTCGTCAGCGGTACATTGAAGATGACGAAATAAACGGTGTTGTATAACGACTTCCAAAATAAATCATCATGAACGAACATTCTTTTGAAATTTGCTAGACCAATGAAATTCATCTTGGATGTCAAATTATAATCGGTGAAACTACCAATAACTGAAAAAAGCATAGGCCCTAGCATAAAGATTAAAAAACCGATAATAAAAGGCGAGATAAATAAATAGGCCCATCTTGCTTCTTTTTTCTTTCGGATAGATAAACGCTTCAAATTTTCTTGCCCCCTCTGTACCTAGACAGTCAAAAACGGATTATTGATTTTGCTTGACTAAGTTCTCTACTGCTTTTTGTGCATCTGCCAATCCTTCTTTTGCTGATTTTGTTCCTAAAAGAATCTGGTCGATCTGTTCATTCACTAATGTCGTATAATCCGGTGCATCTAAAGGAACTGGTGTGATCACCGTATTTTCAAAATTTTCGTCCGCCATTTGATAGATCATTTTCCCTTTGTCCGTTAGGTTATCATTATTCACTAAATTCTCATTGGCTGTCTTGCTTGCCATGATATCAAAACTTTTTTCGCCGAATTTTTCTTGTACTTCTGGAGAAGAAAGATATTTGATGAATTCATAAGAGGCTTCAGGATCTTTTGCTCCGTATGGTACTTCCAAGACGAATCCGCCACCCCATGACCAATGACCTGAACCTTCCTCTTTTTCTGGAAGCTGCATCACGCCAAAATCAAAATCATCCGGTGCGTTTTCCATCAAGCTAGAGTAATAATTGATGTTTTGGGCGCGCATGGCTACTAATCCAGAAATAAATGGATCAGACACACCAGAACCAAATTCTGCTTCTAATTTGTTGATTGTATTTTTTCCATAATAATCTTGCCAGTCTTGGATCCATTCCAAGGCTTCCACTTTGTTTTTAGTATCAATCTTGACCTTTTCGTCCTTATCAAACCAACTAGTCCCGTTGTCTGCGTTTAATGCCCATACATCAGCACCTAAATTCCATAATGGATAAAAACCGATACGCGTAAACTCTTTTCCTTCTTTTTTATCTAGTTTACGTGCTGTTTCTTCTAATTCATCCCAAGTTGTCGGTAGATTTTGTTCGCTGATCCCAGCTTCTTTAAATAACTTTTTATTATAAAAAATGACTTGTGTATCTGTATTGAATGGGATGGCGTAAGGATCACCTTTATATTCTACTGTGTCCCAAAGCTGGGGATAAAAATCCTTAGAAGTGTCTTTATCTACATACTCGGAGAGATTAGTTGCTTGCTGTGCTTCTGCTCTTTGGGCAACGGAATTTATATCCTGTACAATAACATCAGGTGCATTTCCAGCCGTTATTGCAGATAAAGATTTGGTCCAAATATCCCCCCATGGCTGATACTTATAATTTACATGGATCTCGTCTTGTGATTGGTTGAAATCCTCAATGATTTCTTCGATGGCTTCTTTTCGTGCGCCCGACCCCCAAAAGGACCAGAAATCAATATTTTTTCTTCCATCACTTGTTTTTTCAGAAGAATTTGCTGCACTTGAGCTGGCATCGCTTGTATTACTTGATCCGCATCCTCCTAATAAAAACAATGCTGAACTTGCCAGCAATCCTGTAAACAATAATTTTTTCATATTTTACCTCCAAATTTTAATGTAACCGATGTCGGTTTTAATATAACGATATCATTTTGTTCTGAAAATAACAATTTATAAGGTATGATTCTCGAAAAATTATTAATGATACCAACACTTCATATAATTCGCGAGCGTTTTCTTTGAATTTTTTAATCTTTCGTAGCAGAATGAGAATGTATTAAAAATAGATTAGGAGGAATTTTGATGTTTAGACACCAGAAAGAATTGCAGTTTGAAGCAAAACCAGATCGTCCGAATCCATTAATCGCGAAATATCTGCAGGAGCTGATCGGCGGCCAATATGGCGAGATGAGTGTAGCTATGCAGTACCTGTTCCAAGGTTGGAGCTGCCGAGGAGAAGAAAAATATAAAGATATGCTGATGGACATTGCAACAGAAGAAATCGGCCACGTGGAAATGTTGGCGACAATGGTTGCTCGTTTATTAGAGGGTGCGCCTGTTGAAGATCAAGAAGCAGCGATGCAAAAAGATCCAACAATCGGTGCCATTATCTCTGGAATGAATCCACAGCACGCGATCGTAGCTGGCTTAGGACCTCGTCCTGCTGACAGCGTGGGCAATCCATGGAGCGGTGCCTATATCATTGCGAGTGGCAACTTGTTAGCAGATTTCAGAGCTAATTTAAATGCCGAATCACAAGGAAGACTTCAAGTAGCACGTATTTACGAAATGATCGATGATCGTGGCGTAAAAGATATGCTGTCTGTTCTCCTTGCAAGAGATAGTTATCATCAAAACCTATGGGAATGTGCAGTGAAAGAATTAGAAGAAAAAGAAGGTTCGATCTTAGTCCCAAGTACTTTCCCGCGTGACAAAGAACGAAAAGACATTGCTTATGACTTCTATAACTTCTCAGAGGGAGACCAAAGTAGTGAAGGTTCTTGGGCTAGTGGCAAAGCACTGGATGGCGAAGGCGAATATCAATGGTTGAAAGAACCTAAGATCGAAGGCGCTGCACCAAAATTAGAACCAGTAACACCAAAAATGTATGGGACACCTCCATTCAAGAAATAAGAAAAAAAGGTTGTGACAAGATTTTTGTCACAACCTTTTTATTGTATTAGAAACGACTTTCCTATTTGCTCGATTCAAATTTCTTGAAAAATAAATTCCCTTCAGCAGTTAAGCGAACACCTCTGTTTTCTGGATTCAATGTGATATATTCTTTCTCTTTACACCATCGGAAAAACGCGTTCCCGAGATTTCCTCCTAAATGAAATGTTCGTTCTGTCCAATCTAAGCAAGGCTTCACAAGTGCGCCAGATTGTTTTTTCAGTGCGTCAATATCTATTCCTAAGTCTTTGAAATAACAAATGCCTTCTTCTGTAAGTTCCACATGATGTTTTTCCATCACAAGATAGTTGTTTCGAAAGAGAAAGTTGAAAAAAACTACACCTATCACACCGGCTAAATGCCGATAACAAGATCTTCCTGCTTTTAATTCACTATATTCTTTGTTTTCATTAAATGATTTGATCGGTTTAACCGGACTAACTACCATAAGATTTTCTAACAAATCAGCGATTTCCAGAGATGATAATCGATAATAGACATTTCTTCCCTGTTTATAAGACATCACCCAATCAAGAGAATGAAGTTTTTTTATATGATAAGATGCCGTGTGATCTTTTATTTTTGCTTTCTTTGCTAGTTCATGCACGGTATGGAACCTTCCATCCATCAATAAAGTAAGGATCTCAAGTCGCGAATGATCTGCTAAGAGTTTAGTCGTTTGCTGAAGATCAGGAAATCCAGCCATTTTTTTCTCTCCTTTCACACATCGATGAGCATCGAGGAATAAGCTTAGTATACTATATTCAGAGGTGAGGATTATGTTTAAAAAAATGGAAAAAGAAAGTTTCTATTACGGATTTCCCGTCGTGCTGATGACGACTAAGGATGAAATGACTGGTAATGACAACCTTACGCCAATCAGCTCCACTTGGACACTTGGCAAAACGATTGTCATTGGAATCAGTATGCACAGTAAAGGGTATACAAATTTAAAAGTGGGACATGCCGCTACCTTCAATCTTGCAGATAAAACGCTTTGGGAAAAAATCGAGAAAATCGCAAAGACGACAGGCCATCCTATCATGCCCGATTATAAACAAAAAGCTGGCTATTCCTTTTGCTCTGACAAATTTCAATTGGGAAAGTTCACAAAACTAGCAGGTGAAGAAGTTGCAACTGTTCGGATCAAAGAATGCCCGATTCAAATAGAAACGTTGGTTCAACGAATTTCAACTAGAGAAGACTTTGCTATTGTAGAATGTGAGATCGTAGCTATTTTTGTAGAAGAAGGGATTTTACATGATCCAACTCATATCAATGTGGATAAATGGCAACCTCTTATCTATAAATTCAGAGAATATACAACTGCCAACCAGTCGTTAAGTTTGAATTTTAGATTCCAAGAATTCAAAGAGTCATAATGATAAACATCGTTAGGTATAAACAAAAAAAGACTCGCAGCACGAGTAAAAAACAAATAGAAGCTATACACCTTAGAAAGGTCGATTTTGACTCTATAGATGCAGTATATGCAGCTTATGAGCATTTCTTCTGTTCTCTTTGTTTTTGGGATCTGTGCTGAAGTCTTTTTTGTTTTTTGCCGCTCTTTCTTTGAAAAATCGATTATGTTATACCTTCTCCATTACTAATTCAGGTATCTGCTGAGTAATGATTTTTCGCGCAAAAGAAATATCTGTTATCCAAGGTTCGATTTGTTCTTCAGTCAAGACAAGCGGCATTCGGTCATGGATTGGTGCAACTGTGCGATTAGGTTCAGTAGTCATTATGATCGATTCTGCCGTTTTTTCATCGTGATGGCTACGATAAAAGCCGCCAATATACACTATTTTTTCCTTATTTGAAAACATAAATTTGTCTTTTTCTTCATTCCACTCATAAAAGCCGCTCATTGGGAAAACACAACGATTTTGCAAAAATGGTTGATGAAAGGTCTTTTTTTCTTCTACTGTCTCTGCTCGGGCATTGATCATCAATTGTCCTTTTTTAAATCCGGTAAATCCCCACTTCATGATTTCCGGAGTGAGATTGTTTTCTTCCTCTTTTCTTAATGTCACAACAAGATTTGACGGAAAAATTTCTCCAGCTGCTAATTTTGCTGCCTGTTCCGGTTGTTTCTTCTGGGCTTCTCGATAATAGTTCTGAAGGAGCTCCGACTCTAGATCAAAAAAATAACGACCACACATCCTAATACCTCCCCCCTCTTTTTTTCTATCATACACTGCAACAAGAAGTTCACACCAACAAAACGCTTTCAATGAATGGAGAATTAAAAAAGTTGTGACAAACTCTCCAGTAAACGTTTTCT